>LZRT01000021.1 GCA_002159075.1 Bacillus thermozeamaize | reverse complement strand
AGGATGCAAGCTTCCGCCCGAAGGCTTCCCCTTGCCTCCCCGCTCGACTTGCATGTATTAGGCGCGCCGCCAGCGTTCGTCCTGAGCCAGGATCAAACTCTCCATGAAAAAAGTTCAACTCTGACTCATCAGGTTCGCTTCATTGTGCAGTTTTCAAGGAACATCGCTTTGTTGCTGCTGTCCGTTTATCTTTCTGTCGTCCGCCGCTCACCGTCTTCCTTCGTGAGCGCGACATGTTGTAGATTATCATAGAAGCTCGATACTTGTCAACAGGGAAAATTTTGGATAGCGATTTGCTACGAATGAAAATATTCCGAGACGACGCCAAGCATGCAAAGGATGTCCGCTAATGCTTAGGAAATGCGGGAAGGGCTGCCGGCGCGGCGGCCCTCCCCTGACTGTCTCTACGCTTCCAAATCGCTGACTAGCGCGGATCTCTTCTTCTTCAATCCAGCAATCACGCTGACAACCAGGATAATGATGGCCAACGAAATCAACGTTCCTGAAATCGGGCTATGGAAGAAAACCAACAAGCCGTTTTGTGACGAGGCCAAAGACTGCAGCAAGGTCGATTCGATCTGTGAACCCAAGACGAAAGTCAACACCGTGGCTGCAATCGGCAGATCCAATTTCTTCATGAGATAACCGATCACGCCAAAAGCAATCATCAACCCGACATCCCACAGGCTGCTCCTAATGCTGTAAACGCCAACCACAGACAGGATCAGAATCAAAGGAAACAGAATCTCATACGGCACCATGGCGACCTTCGCCCATACTTTCGCCAGCGGAAGGTTAAAGATCAACAGGATCAGGTTGCCGATGAACATACTGGCGATAACGCCCCAAACAAAATCGGGATTGTTCTGGAAAAGCGTAGGCCCCGGCGTCAAGCCATGCATGATAAATGCTCCCAAAATAATGGCTACGGTGGGAGAACTGGGAATCCCAAGGGTAAACAAGGGAATCATCGCCGCTCCGCTATGGGCGTTGTTCGCCGTCTCGGGTCCAGCCACGCCCTCAATGGCCCCCTTGCCGAAACGGGAAGGATCCTTGGCAACTTTCTTTTCCAGCGAATAAGAGAGAATCGATGCAATGACGGAGTTTGCCCCAGGAATCAAACCGATGAGAAAGCCGATCCCTGTCCCCCGGCCGATCGCTTTCAGCGTCGGCTTCCATTCATCTCTCGCCGGCAGCAGTCCTTGAATTTTTGCAGGTTTATCCATTTTCATGTGGCTTTCTGCATTTAACAAGATTTCCGAGATTCCGAACAGCCCCATCGCCACGACGACAAAATCAAGCCCTTCCATCAGTTCCATCTGGCCAAATGTAAAGCGGATGGCCCCAGAAACGGGATCCATGCCTATCAGGGACAGGATCAGGCCAAAACACGCTGCAATCAACCCTCTGACGACCGACTTCCCCATCAAGCCCACAAGCAAAAGCAAACCGAGAACCAATAGCGAAAAATACTCAGGCGGCCCGAATTTCAAGGCAAATTCCGCCAAAGGCGGGCCCAAAAAGGTCAAACCTAATATCGCCGCGACACCGCCAATAAAGGAACCGATGGCGGCTACACCCAACGCGGTGCCCGCGCGGCCCTGCTTGGCCATTTGGTACCCGTCAAGCGTCGTAATGACTGACGCTGACTCCCCGGGAATATTGAGCAGCACCGAAGTAATCGTCCCGCCGTACATGGAACCGTAAAAAATTCCGGAAAGCATGATAATCGCTGATATCGGTTCCATTCCAAACGTGATCGGAATCAGCAAAGCCGTTCCGGCCACCGGCCCCAAACCCGGCAGCACCCCTACCAGCATCCCAATGGATACGCCTATCAGACAGTAGAGGAGATTCCATATTGTAAGCGCATGCTTAAAGCCGTCCAAAAGCAAAGCAATTGATTCCATCCCCTCGCCTCCTTACCAACCGAATATGCCCTGAGGGAAACTGACGTTCAACACGGAACCAAACAACCAAAACAAGAAGAAGGTGACGAGCAGAGCCGCCCCAATGCTGATGTACCATTTATAATGGCGGACAAAGAGCGTAAACAGGAAGAGTACGCTGGCCAGAATAAAGCCCAGAATCGGCATGAGGATCAGATAAGCCACCAGGCAAGCCAAAATAAACAAAACGCTTCTCAAGGCGGCGCCCCGCGGCATCGGTTCTTTCGGCCCATCCTTGTCCTTTATCGATTCCAAGATATAAAAAACGGATAAGACAAACATGATCCCGCTAATCCAGAGGGGCAAAAATCCCGGCCCCGGACCAACCGGTCCTGTATAAGGAAACTCCAAAGAAAGAAGAAAAAAGGTCAGCGAAAACAGCGCGAACGCAATACCGGCCCACACACCCGCATTCCATTTTTTCACAAAGGCGCACCGTCCCCTCTCTAATCAATAATCAGGAGCATACAGGGGTACCCCTGTATGCTCCACTTTGGATGCTCTTCCCGGAATACCAACGATTACTTGATCAAGCCGACTTTTTTCATGATTTCGCCGTTGCGGTTGAAGCTGTCCGTAATATCCTTTTGGAATTCCTCCGGACCCGCATAGGCAGGCTCAACGCCAAGTTTCTTAAATTGCTCGATCACGGAAGGATCTTCCAGCGCCTTTTTGAACGCATCGTGCAGAATCGTGACGATCTCTTTCGGCGTATCTTTCGGCGCAATGATACCCGTGTAAACGTCTACCTGAACATCGTATCCCTTTTCTTTCGCCAGCGGAACATCTTTGTACGCCTCAACCTTGCTGCTGCCCACGTTAACCAGCGCCCTGATTTTGCCCGCGTCGATTTGCGACTTTGCCTCCTGCACTTGAACCGCAGCGCCATCTACGTGGCCACCTACCAGAGCGGTGACAGCCGGTCCGGCGCCGTCAAACGGCACGTGCTTGGTTTTAATCCCAGCAGCCATATTAAGCGCTTCCATCGCCAGGTGAGCCGTGTGTCCCGCGCCTGCCGTTCCGTAAGTGAATTTGTTCGGATTGGCTTTCACATACTCCAGCCATTCTTCAAATGTTTTCCAAGGAGCATCTGTTCTGACAACCAGCACCTGCGGTGTGGACAACACGCGAATGACGGCTTGGAAACTGTCGTGCGTATAAGCAGTCTTGCCGTAATGCGGCTGAATGGATGTCGCACCTGTGGTTGTCATGCCGATTTTATACCCATCCGGTTTCGCGTTGAATACTTCGGTAATACCGATGGTAGCCGCTCCACCCGGCTTGTTGACCACGACAACGGTTTGCCCGTTGGGCAGATATTTCGATACCGCAGTAGCCAGAATACGCGCCGCTGTGTCCGTACCACCACCCGGAGCATACGGAACGATCATCTCAATCGGCTTGGTCGGATAGTCGATCTTTTGCTGGCTGCCTTGATTGTCCGCAGACGTCTGATTGTTACCGTTTGATTGCGGCGCATTTTGTGAACATCCTACCGCGAACACCACAAGGATGGCCGCTAGGATCGCAAGCAGTTTTTTCATCACTTTACCCCCCAATTTTTTTGTATGTTCATTTTCTCTAACATCGAAATGACATGGAAAGATAGGGAAAATTCAAATTCCCGCAGCGCACAATGAATGATAAAGAAAGGCAATGTACTCATTAATACTTAATACTAATTAAATACTAAGCAAATCAGCTAGTTATAAAAGTTTAATAGATTAAACGCAATCAGTTTCTTAATAAGTTTTTTTACTTATCAGAATATTTAACTTACTACCCCCTTTCTGATCTTTTGAAAAAATCGTTGCCAACTTGCCTCATCCACAGAAGACATTTAACCGATTTCACGAACACAATTTAAGCAAAAAACCTCATTTATGTCAATAAAAAATCTCTGGTTTCTGCGGCAACAGAAAAAAGAGCCTGCCGGCCCTTTTTACTTTTCTTATGCGTTCAATTGTTTCAATAGTTTTTCCAAATGTTTGACGGTCGGCGTCAGATTTAGGAGAAAATACGATTCGCGCAGTCTTCGCGAGGAATCGCAATATCGCAAATAACTTTCTCCGCCATGGTGCAGCATCTCGGCATAGACCGCCTTGGAGGTCAGGTAAGCGACCGCCAAACGGAGCTGCAACAAGTCCACCCAACGGCTGGATAAATCGTCCGATTCCGTTAATCGGTATGTCTGATCACGCAGCGACTGCAACTCGCGCTCCAAATCGGCTGCCTGTATCGGCAAGTATTGATTGCACTCGCCCTGCTTTCCTTTCATTCTTTCAATCGATCGGATGGCTGCTTCGGTCACCCCCAGCCCCAGCGGGATCTGATAAAGAAGGAAAACGGAGCGAACCTGCTTCACAAAATCATCCGCCTGCTCTGAAATGATCCAGTCTTCAGGCACAAACACGTCGCGAAAGGAGCAAGCATGCGTGGCGCTGCCATTGATCCCAAGATAATCCCGCTTCTCTTTTAACACCAGGTTATCGGCTTGACTCGGCACAAATGCCATGATCCGATATCGCTCGTCCACGGAAGCGATGATCCCAAACCATGAACGAGGGCCCAGGTTGGATACGGACGGCAAATGCCCAGAGACGACGTATCCGCCCGAAACGCGCTTTGCCGTCAAACGCAGCCTTTCCAGTCCGGCATAGTATTTCAACGCGTTGGACAAACCCGTCCCTCCGAGCAATTCGCCGCTTTCCAGCTTTGGCAAAATGTCGCTCTTCAAAAAGGGATTCTCGCACTTGCGCAGGTAGGTTAAGCCCGCCAAATGGCACCAGAGGGTGAAAGCGGTTGTCATGCACGTTTGGGCTGTTTCTTCAACAAGGCGGACTCCACCGAGTAGCACCTCTTTTTCCAATGCCCCACGGGAACTCAAGAGACCGGATTTGCCAAGTTCCTGAAAAAATTCCAGGGGGTGGTACGCTTCCTCATCAATCCTTCTGACGTTTGGCTTTACCTTGTTATGAATGATTTCATGCAGAGATTGAGTGAGAGTTTTCTCCATCATGACGAACCGCCCTTTGGCTGATGCTCGTTTTATTTGCCCGGCAATACTTCCGTGATCGCATCAATCGGCGCTTTTACCGCTTCACGCGCTTTTCTTACCGCCGCTTCATCCGGCGCTTGATAGAAACAGACACATTTGGTCATGTCTTCGCACACATAGGTCCGGGAAAAGGAGACCTCCGGCACTTCGGCATAATGTACCGAGTTTTTGCTTTTCCTGTCCAGATATTGCTCCATCGTCAAATTCTCGGGCAGATTCCACTCCACCAGGTAATTGACGCGATCGGGCTGTCTTTTCACCTCTTCGAGATCCTTGCCGACCAGCCTTACCTGTTTAAGCAGCGCCACGGGGATCCCCAACGCGCGCAAACTTTCATTGACGGTGTCGCGTTCTTGACTTTCAACGATAAAGAAGGCGCGTGTCAAGTCTTTGGATACCTGCACTTCGATGAGACCAGCCTGTTTTCTTGCAAGTTCTTCCTGCAGGTCCGCCAGTTTTTTCTCAAACTCACCCTGATCTTTTACGACGCCGTTTAAGACGGATTCAACGAGATAAAGCGCCATGCTTTCCCCTCCATACACTCAAATTCCAACTTGTTCACTTATACTACTTTTGTTTATAAGACATTGTAGGTTTTTGGATATGAAAAATCAACCCATGATGGTTTCGCATCAATTTATTGTTTCGTCACAATCCCCCACTTCTTTTCAATCCAGCGCTCGAACAGCCTGATGAGCTTATCAAGCAGCAGTCCGCAAATGCCGATAAAAATGATGCCTGCAAAAACCAGATCCAGCCGCAACAAATTTCTCGCATCAACGATCAGATACCCCAGGCCCGACTGGGCCCCGACCATCTCCCCGGACACCAGGAAAATCCAAGATGTGCCAATCGCAAGATGCAGACCGTTGGCAATGGATGGAAAGGCGGCCGGAAAAATGATTTTGGTGAGCAAATGGTGTTTTCGGATCTCCAGATTTTGCGCCACTTTCAAGTATGTTTGGTCAACCCTGCGCACACCCGAAATCGTGGAGAGCAGCACCGGAAAAAACGCCGCCAGAAAGATAATCACAATCGCAGGCGCGTCACCGATGCCAAACCACAGGACGATAAACGGCGACCAAGCGATGGGTGAAATCGGCCGTAACACCTGGACGATGGGATCGACGATCGCCCACAACCTCTGCATGCGGCCTAAAATCAGCCCCAACACGACCGCCAGGATGACCGCCGAGAGATATCCAATCACAAAACGAAATAAACTGACTTTCAAATGAACAAACAAGGTGCCGTTTTGTATCAGCGATACAATTCCCTGCAACACTTTGGCAGGCGGCGGAAACAGCGATTCCTCATACTTCCCTATGAGAACGATCCCTTGCCAAACCAGTATCAGTGCAAATACGCCGATCATCACATTGGACGTTTTTTTCAACGCGCTCATTTGTTTACTTCACCTTATCCAGAAACGAACTGTCGACAAACTCCTCGTAAGTAGGCGGTTTTTCCGATAATCCCAACTCGATCATGTAGTTCCTCAACTGCTCATAGGACGCTTCATCCAACCTCAGATCGTCGTAAACAATCCATTGCAGAGACAAATCCAGCACTTTGTCATCGACATCCATGTATTTGGCAATGATGCCGCGAACTTGTTCATCTTTTGATTCTGCCATTTCTCCCGCTTTCACATATTCACTGACAAGCTCTTGCACGGCTTCCCGATCCGCTTGGATGAGCTCTCCCCGCAATACCAGCACGCAACAAACGGAATCTTTCCAAAGCTCAGGGGATTGAAAGAGGGCTTTCCCTTTCCCGATCACCACCGATCTGGCCCCAAACGGCTCCGCCACCGCATATCCCGCAATCCTGCCTTCCGCCAGGGCGGCGGGCATTTCTGCCGGCGGCAGTTCCACCACTTGCACATCCTTGTATTGAAAGCCTTCCTGTTTCAGCATCTGATAGAACAGGATATGATGCGTAGAAAACTTGTGCGGGATGGCAAAATGTTTCCCCTTCAGGTCGGCAACGCTTTGAACGTCATTGGAGGTGACGATGACATTTCCATCCCTGTGGCCCAACGCCACCGCCTTGATGTCAATGCCCTGTTCCCTTGCTTTCATCGCCAGCTGCACCAAAACAGAGGCCCCATCAATCTTTCCCGTGTTCAGCGCATCCATCAAATCAGGCCAAGAACCGAATTTGACAAGTTCCAATTTAAAGTTTTTGAATTGTCCTTTTCCCAGTTCCGCCAGTTCGTTCTCAATGTACAGCGGCACCGCGTGAGTAATCGGCAAATATCCAATTTTTATCGTTCGTTTGCCATTCTCGCTGTTTCCCGTCGCCTCATTGGCCGAACCGCAAGCCGCGAGATTGATCACGGCGACAAGGAGCACAAAATAGATCATCCATTTTCTCGCTTTTCTGTTCATGCGAACCCCTCTCCTATTGGCCAATCTTCTAAATGTTTAAATGCTGTACTCGACGGACGGCACAGGGTTACAAAATGAAAACGCATCGAGGATCATCTTGCGGAAATGCTGGAAATCCCCATGGCCACGATCTCTTGGCCGTGCCGTCGGTATACTGATTTCCCTGTGAATCTGACCGGGGTTTCCGCTCATCAGCAACACCCGATCGGATAGATAGACCGCTTCATCGATATCATGTGTCACGAGAATAATCGTTGTTTTTTCCAGGCTTTGAATCCGGAGGAGCTCGTCTTGCAAGTGATAGCGGTTGAACGTATCCAATGCGGCAAACGGCTCATCCATCAAGAGCAATTCCGGTTGGATGGCCAGGGCCCGTGCAATCGCCACCCGCTGCTGCATGCCGCCTGACAACTGGGGAGGGAACAAATCCGCCTTTTCCTCCAGGCCTACCAACTTCAGGTACTCCAAAGCACGCTCTCTGCGTTGCTGTTTGGAAATGGACAATCCTTCCAATCCCAGTTCCACATTTTTCAGGACTGACCGCCAAGGCAAAAGCCCGTAATTTTGAAACAGCATGACACATTTTCGGCTGGGCCGCTCCACTGGAGTCCCTCCAAAAAGAACCGTTCCGCTATCTGGTTGTTCAAACCCGCCGAGAATATTCAGCAATGTGCTCTTGCCACAGCCACTCGGTCCCAGGATGGAAACGATCTCCCCTTTTTTCACTTGAAAAGAGAGATTTTGCAAGATCTGTTCCGTTTGGCCCTTGACAGTAAAACTTTTGCTCAGGTTCTGCACTCGAACGGCAGGCGTTTGCTCCAATACCTCCCCCTCCTCCGTCCGTCTCAAACTGCCATAACCGAATACGACTGTCCGATGTGCTGCCACTTATTTTAAAATATGTATTCCGACTAGTCAACTTATTTTTATAAGGTAATGTATCAAAATATGTTTATGTTACCTGTTTCCTTGTAATGATGTAAGAGCTTTCTTTTGACAGACTTCTACAAATGTGGTAATAAAATAAAAAATGGTGTGTCAGAGGAGCGTGTGCTGTGTTTCTCGAAGAAAACCGCTACCATGTGCCTGTTATCGTCAGTACAGGACGGATCCTTCAATATTTGAGCAGCTACGAAAACCGCAAAAGTTCCCTCTCCGAGATCTCGCAAGCGCTGAACATCAGCAAATCCACCTGCTTTCGAATCTTGCGCACGCTGGAGGATATGAATTACGTTTCTTATGACAAGCAATCCAAGCGCTACAGTCTCGGAGCCTATCTGGTGGTTTTGGGATCACGCGCGCTGGAACAACTGGATTATCTGACATTGGGGAAAAAATATTTGCAAAAAATCACGGAAGAGACCGGACTGACCTCCGCCATCGTCCAGAAAATCGGCGATGAGAACGTGGTCTACGTCACCAAAGAAGAGGCGGACAGTGCCGTCCGAATCTCTGTCGCCGTGGGCAAGCAATTCCATATCACACAAATCTCATTTGGAAAGTGTTTCTTGGCTTTTACCAGCGAAAAAGAGAGAATGGCGATCCTCTCCAAAGGTTTGGTCAAGTTGACCGACAACACGATTACCGATGTGGACGAGTACCTGGAAGAGTTGAATCGGGTACGAAAACAGGGATACGCGATCTCGCGCGAAGAGTATATCGTCGGCATCAATGCGGTATCGGCGCCCGTGTTCCGTCCTGATGGCGAGGTGTTGATGGTACTCTGCTGCCTTGGCATTGCCGCTCATTTTCCGGAAGAAAAAATGCATGAAGTGGGGCAAATGCTTCGCGATGCCGGAAAAGAATTGACCAGTCATCTGAACGGCCGGATGCCTGAAACGATTGAAACCTAATAAATTGGAACACAAGCCCTTTACAAGGCATCCGTCTTCCGGTATAATCATGAAATGTGATGAGGAGAAGCAACAAACGCTTCAGCTTTTTTGCTGGTGTAGCTCAGTCGGTAGAGCAACTGATTCGTAATCAGTAGGTCGGGGGTTCAAGTCCCTCCACCAGCACCATCCAACCTCAATAATGGGTTTTAGGGTCATACCTATATACGGTATGGCTTTTTTATTGCCGTTTTGCCGGCACTTTGCCGGCATTGCTGTCTTGATTTGTCGGTTTGGCCAGCAAAGCGATCAATGGGGCGGCGGCTTCGCCTCTGGCCATCCTGCAAAAAATGAAGCGGATGCATGAAAGCATCCTCTTCATTTTCTTCCGGTTTATTTTGCTTCTGGTTTATTCTGCTTTTGGAAGCATCTTCAGATTGATGTTCGCCAACCTACCGGCATTCGGATCGTGTGTTCAGGCCAGGCCCGCGTATGCGCGGTCCCGGCAGGTTGGGGCAGACCTTAACTCTGCAAAACTTGTTTTACGGTTTCCTCTAAAGGTGTGGCATTTCCGATGAGCTTCTGCAGATCATCGGATGTTTTTGCTGTCTCACCTTCGGCGATCGCATGATAGATTTTTGCAAATTCGACAGCCATGGGCTCAGGGAGTCCGTTCTTGACGAAGTTTTCCTTTGCCTCGTCAAAGGAAACAGCCTGGTGAATCACCTTTTTGCCGGAAAGAGCCGTCAGGATTTGCGCCAGATCGTCGAAACTCCATGTTTGATTGGCAACGAGGTTATACGTCTTGTTTTCATGCCCTTCTTCAACGAGTACGGTGGCGGCGGCAAGGGCAAGATCGTTTCGGGTCACCGTATTCAGCCGTCCGCTTCCTGCATTCGTTATCAACACCCCGTGCTCCACGGCCGCCTTCAGCCCCGGATGGACAAAGAAATCGGTATACAGGGCATTGCGCAAGAACGTGTAAGGGATGTTCGTGGTACGAATGGCATATTCGGTCGCCAGATGGGGTAGTGCAAGGGATAATTTCGCCTCCTCAGCAAAGGCATATCCCGTATAGGCGATATGGTTTACCCCTGCATCCCGGGCCGCTTGCACCACATTCGCATGCTGACGAACGCGCAACGTATTATCAAAATCCGGGCTTGAGATAAACAGCACCTTCGATGCCCCGGCAAAAGACTTCTTCATCGATTCGTAATCGTTGTAATCACCGTAGCGGACCTCCACTCCAAGTTCGGCGAGATGGGAGGCCTTTTCTACATTGCGGACACTGGCAATGATTTTGCTTGCGGGCACTTTTTTCAAGAGGTGCCGGATCACAAGCCCTCCCAAATGGCCGGTTGCGCCCGTAATTACAATGGACATCTTTCCATCCTTCCCTTCTTTTGAAAATTTCCCAGAGGGTTTTCTGATAACCATACTGGTTACAACAGATGTATATGTAACCATATCGGTTACAACTGAGATGAAAAAAATGAGCTCAGCCGCTTTTCTCGCTAAGTTCAGCCACTAACTGCTTGAGGGTAACTTGCGCCAATACCTGTTCCATCGCGGATTGTGCTTGGAGCATGATCATGCGAAGAACCGATTCAATGTTTGCTCCCACTGGACATTCGGGATTGGGATGGCCATGGAAATGAAAAAGCCCCTCATTTTCAACGACATCAACTGCCCGATAAACGTCAAGCAACGTAATCTGATCCAGATCTTTCCCCAGGTACGCTCCGCCGGTTCCGGATCGCACATGTACCAATCCCGCTTTTTTCAGCTTCCCAATGATTCTGCGGATAATCACCGGATTCGTATTGACGCTTTCCGCAATGAATTCCGACGTGCATGGGGATGCACTGAGTGATAAAAGAGACAAAATGTGGACTGCGACGGAAAAGCGGCTGCTAATTCTTTTCATTCGTTTCACCCTCTTGTTGTAACCATTATAGTTTCATCAAGGAACATCGTCAAGGAAAGCGGCCATGCAATCACCGCACTCGGTTCCAGCGTCTCAAACGGTGGAAGTTTTGAGCAACAAAAAACTTTGGGCAACAAAAAACCCCGGCGCTGCCGGGTACAATGCGTAAGTTTATCGTCTCTTCATTGCCTGTTTTTCAATTCTTTGAGCGCAATGATCTTCAATGCCTCCATTTCTTCCGGAGACAACTTTTCCTCTAATATTGACTTGATTTCTTCTTGTTCCTGCGCATCGATTCCATTGGTGATCTTATTTTTTAATTCATTTAACTCACCTACGGAAAACTTTTTGACCACTGCCTTTAACGCTTCTTCCTTCGTGTGAAACGGCAAGTCATCCGTAGAGGTTTCATACATGTCTTGTTCAACCCACTTTTTGACCCCTGGATCGTTCAATAACTGTTCCGCTTCATCACCACTTAGAACATGCTCAGCTACTTGATCGATCATTTTGTCGGAAGCAAAGCCGATAACAAATTGATACCCCGCAAATCCCAAAACAACCAATATTACGATGGCAATCAACAGCTTTTTCATACGCTCACCCATTCCATTTGTTAAAATTTATTTTCACACAAGGAATGAACGTTGTAAATAGAATAAAAATCCCCAGCCGCTCAGCCGGGGGTTTCGTTTCTTTATTTGTTTGTCTTTTTGTTTGCTATCTCCTTATTCTTATGCCCTTATATCAGTGGCTTTTCAATTAAAGTGGCGAATTTGAACCTATGAACATGCCCGTCGTTGAATGTCGTTTTTCCTTTGACAAAATGAACGTGTTTTCCTTTGCCTACGGGAATGGCAGGGCCAGTTACGATACGGAGTTGATGGAGATGGTTAAAAAAGTCAGTATTGGTTTTTATGACATGCACGTGGCTCTTGCCCCTTGGAATCGCTTGGCCCGTAACGCCCGCAAAACGGTGATTATGTCGGTCATCGCCTCTTTCCGCAAGTTTTGTGCTCCCTAAAAACTCATGGACATGCCTTTGCGTCATGGGCCTTTTCCTCATCCATCTCCGCATTTCCTTTCGGTTTCTAACCATTTTCGCCATCCTTTCATCCATGATTTGATACCATTGTATTAATGGATGCAAGGATGAGAGCTAGGCAGTCGCTCATTTCCACTCCGTCATCCGTTCCCAACATGTTTTTGTCCAGGCCGGTGGAACTTGCTTTGAGGGTTATGTAACAACTGGTCAAAATCATTTTTCACGGAATGGTAACCAATCGCCAGTTTGCCTTGCGCAGGTTTCCAGGTTTTGTACACCTCCGCCGCTGCCTGGATAGATGGATAATAGGATCTGCGGTAAGCTTCATAAGCCCCAGCCACCTGAGCCATCTGGGAATGCTTGATGTAAAACCGCGCATCTTTGACAACCCCTTCGTTGTACAATTCAAGCAAGGCCCGTCCCGCATTCGCATGATCAGGATTTTTGTCGTGGTACGTCATCGTTTTGTGCTTGATGCCAGGAAAACGCGTTTCCCATTTCAGGATCACTTGTTTCACCTGTTCCACAGTCACTTGGCCGTCTTCAAAATCATAAATCTCCGTATTGGCAAGGGACACGCCCAAGCATTCGCAAGCGGCCAGGAATTCCCGCACACGTGCCAGGCCAAACTTTTGCAGGTCAAAAGGGGCATACCCTTCAAGCGACGGATCGTGGTTTTTCTTGTGCCAGCTGCAGGTGATCCGGCCGCATAAAACGTTGTAGGCATCAGAAGCCCTGCCGTGAGACAGCAACACCACGTAAACATCGTTTCCGGCAAATAAGTGATTCACGATCGCGCCGCCCATGCTCAACGTTTCGTCGTCTGGATGAGGAACATAAAACACCGCTTTTGGCTTGCGTGATCGGGACGAGAAGGTTTTCATCAATCGTGTTTCCGCTCCTTGCTTACCCCAATTTCTCAACGTTTTTGCTCATCATCATTCTATGTGACACAAAACAAAAAGCACCGCGAGGGTGCTGAAAAACTTACAACACTTCCAGCCGCACCCGGCTGCCCCGTCCTCCTGGCTCTGCCGGTTCCACAATCAACCGCCGCGGCAGGCGGGCCTGCAGTTCAGGCACGTGGCTGATCACACCGATTGACAAATGGGAGCTATGCAACCTCTCAAGGGCCGTCACGACCGTATCCAACAGCTCTTGATCAAGCGTGCCAAAGCCTTCGTCCAGGAAGAAAAACTGCAAGGGATATTGCCCCCGCAGCTGGATGGAAGCGGAAAGCGAAAGAGCCAGGGCGAGAGAGGTAAGAAACGTCTCCCCTCCGGACAGACTGGAAACCGGGCGCTTCACCCCGCCGTTTGCGTCATCGCGGATGACAAACCCGCCTGAAGAATCCACCTCGATGGCATAACGTCCGCGGGTGAGTGATTTCAGCCGCTCCGAGGCATCCCGGCTGATCCGGATCAACTGCTCCTCGGCCATAAATTCCACGAACGCATTCCCCTTGAACACGTGCTGCAGTTTTCCCAGTTTTTCGCTCAGGGATTCCAGTTCCTTTTTCCGCTTTTCCAGCTCTAGATAGCGCTCGTGCTTCGTGGTGAGATCCTTCAGCGCCTCCATTGCGGCCCCGCGCACTTCGAGCCAGCGGTTCACATCGGCCCGGGCCTCCTGCAGCTGCCGGTTCAGCGCTTCCCATGCCTCTTCGTTCAGCGTGCGCCCGCCGAGCTGCTGCTCAAGACTTTTCAGCCGGGCCATAACCTGTTTTTTGGCATCATGGTGCGCATCGATCCATCCTTTATAGCGGTTGATCTCCTCCTGGGGCAACACCGCTTCCCTGACACCCTCGGGGTCCGCCAATTCCGCCCAGATCCCGGCCGCTCCTTCGCATTGCCGCTCCCACTTTTCCCACGCTCTCTTCAGGCGTTCCCTGGACTCATGCAGCGATTGCCGCGCCACAGCCACCCGCCGCTCTGCCTCCTGGCAGACTTTGGCCGCTTCTGCGTGAGCTGCGTAGGTTTCTTGTTCTGCGGCCGCCAGATGTTCCAGCCGGCGGTTCACGTCGGCCAGCAGCTGTTCCGGTTCCGCACCTTGGGTGATATTATCCAGTTCCCCTTTCCGCTCGTTCAAAGCGGCCTCTTTTTCCCCGATCTGGGTGGCCAGCGCGGAGAGTTGGACCGAGAGACGGTTTTCGGTGTCTTTCAGCTGTTCCGTCAACCGGGCGTTTTCCTCCAGAAAAGGAATGCTCTTCTCCAGACGCTGGCGCAATTGCTCCGCTTCCCGATCCTTTTCCATCAGCCGTCGCTGTTCCTCGGCGATCCCCTCCAGGGAATAATGGGGGTACGCGCATCGCCAGGCTTTCTTTTTCTCTTCCAGGTGATGTTGCAACTGCTCCAGCTTGCCGGCCATCTGACGGAGGGATTCCGTCATGTTCCGTAGGGTGAGCGCCGCTTCATCCTGTTCCCGTTTCGCCTGGCGAAGACCGGCGGCGGCCTGGCCCGCCTGCGTCTTCAGCGCCTGCACCTGTTCTTCCAGCCGCTCCAGCCGGTCCGTCCATTCCCGTACGGCCGCTTCAAGGCCGGCGAAGTCGGCCGGGTTTTGAACGTCATACGGAACGTCATGTTGAACGCCAGACGAAACGGCCGTCTCCCGTTCAGACTCGGAGAGTGGCTCAGAAGGCAATTCAAGCGTGGAGGGTAGGGGCAATCTGGGAAAGTCAACAACGGGCAGGCCAGGCAAGTCCTGGTCCCGCCCCAGTGCGGACAGCTCCTGGACCAGTTGCTCCTCGACCTGTTGCAGCGGCCACTTCAGATTGCTCACTCGCATCCGGAGCGACCCGGCCTCATTCAGCCACTGCCGCAGCTGCGCCAGCTCTTCTTCAAGAGCCGACCGGCGCTGCTCACCGCCGGATGCCTCCCGCACCGGCGCGGGATGTTCAGTGGAACCGCACACCGGGCAGGGCTGGCCTTCCTCCAGCGCCTGGGCCAGATGATGGGCCAAGAGCTTCACCTTCTCCGCCTCAAGCGCCTGCTGCCGCGCCTCGAGCCGCCGCTCGATGTGCGCCTGCAGGCCTGCCAGCGCCTGTTCCGCCCCTGCGACGGCCATGCGGCATTTCCGGACCGCCGCAAGCAGCCGGTCAACATCACGGAGATGTCCTGTCACTTTTTCCTGGTGCGCTTTCAGGCTTTCACGCCGGCTTTCCAGCTCCCTTTCCCATTTCCGGTACTCCTGCCGCTCCTCCGTTACCTGCCGCTCCAGGTGGTCAATCTCCCCCTTGGCCTGGTAGGCCTGCAGGATCTGCTGCCGCTCGGGGACAGAAACCTCACAACGGGTGAGCATCTCTTTCAATTGCCGCTGTTTCTCTTCTCCCCGTTGCTGCAGCTGCTCCTTTGCCTGCCGTTCCTGGCGGGTTTTCTCTAATTCGCGTTCCAGCTGACGCCGGCGGTTCCGCAAAGCCTCCACCTCAGCGGACAGCTCCCGGATCCGCTGGGCGAGCTGACGGGCCTGACTCAGCTGTTCCCGGCGAATCAGCAGCCGCGGTTCCTGCTCGGCCCGCCTCTTCCTGGCCGCTTCATAGGCGGATTGCGCTTCCAGATCGTGCTGCCTGGCCCTCAGCAGGCGGCTTTCCGCCTCCCGGAGCAGCCGTTCTCCATCGGCCACAGCGCGACGGCTATGGAGCAGCTCTTCGGCATAGGGCAGCAACCGCTCCGCCTCTTCCGCCCGGGCCACCGCCATTTCCCATCTTCCGATCTCCGCATCCTTTGCTTCCAACTGATTCAGCCGGCGCCGGAGTTCCTGCTGCTCCTGCTGCCATTCCCAAATCTGCCGCATCCGGCCCAGCTCTTCCTCCCGCTCGGCCAGCCGCCGCTGCGCCTGGGCAAGGCGCGCTTCGCTTTCCGCCACCTTGTCCTGCGCTGCCTGCAGTGCTTCCTTTGACGCGTCGCCCAAGCCCAGCTGTTCGGCCGCCACTTCCTTCAGCTGCGTTCCGGCCTGTTGCAGACGCCGGCTCAATTTCTCGCGCAGGGCGTCCCCGTATTTTTCCAGGTTGAAAATGCGTTGCAGCATCTCACGCCGTTCCGCGCCTTTCAAGGTGAGAAATTCGGCAAATTTCCCCTGCGGAAGGACAACGGCGCGGGTGAAATCTTCACTGGAGAGTCCCAGGAGCTCCTCGATCTTCTGGTTGACGATCCCCGCCTTGTCGGCCAGCACCACCTTCTCTTCTCCCGTTACGTCCAGGAGACGGCAGGCGGCCGTCCGCAGAGCGTGCTCCCCGGCGCGCCTGAAACTGCGCTCCACCCGGTACCGTCTGGTTTCCCGGGCGCCGCCCAGTTCAAAGGTGAAGGAAACCGCCAGTTCATCTTCGGCGTGGTTCAAGATCCCCTGGGTGTTGTTGGCGGCCCGTTCCACCTTGCCGTAAAGGGCCAGGGTAATGGCGTCCAGAAGCGTCGACTTGCCGCTGCCGGTCGGGCCAAAAATGCCAAACACCCCTCCTTCGCAAAGGCGGACAAAGTCCACCTCCTGGGTTTCCCGAAAACTGTGCAATCCCCGCAACGTCAGCGCGATAGGACGCATCGCTACGCTCCCTCCCCTTCCTCGCTGAGCAGCTCCAAGAAAAGACGCACCAGCGCTTCCTCCGGTTCGGCGCCGCCCGTTTGGCGCCGGTAAAACTGTTTGAACAGCTCCTCAATCGGCAGTTCCGCCGTCGCCAGCCGCTCCCTTCGCTCCTCAAGTTCCGGGAAAACCGGGCGGATATGGATGAAACCGGGGTGAAGTTTCCGCAAGCGGTGAATCTCTTCCAGAGAGAGCGCCTGCAGGAGGTGGATCTCCAAATCAATCCATGCCCTGGCGTCCCTCCCTTCCTCGATCCAGCGGTAAACCTGGGCCAGTCCTTCTGTCGCCTTCCACTGCACCAGGGGCTTCCCGCTGGTGAGATGAATCTCTTTCAGGATGGCGGCCGTCCCGGGTCGCACGTCCACCACCGTCACCGACTTGGCGTAACCCGCTTCGGAAAAGCTGAACGCCAAAGGCGAACCGGCATAGCGGGCAAGGGTCGGAGCCTGCTTCACATCTTGCGGGCGGTGCAAATGTCCCAGCGCCACATACTGGGCATGCGCCGGCAGACTGGAAGGCCGCACCGTATAGGCGCCGCCCACCTCGATGGGACGTTCCGAATCACTGCTGCTTCCTCCCGCCACAAACAGGTGGCTCATCGCCACATTGACCGTCGACGGCGAAAAGGCGGCCGACAGCTGATGAAAAAGATGCTTCACCCGTTCATCATAGGCATCCCGCAGCAGTTCCTCCTGCTGGCTTTCAACCAGCAGCTCATTCAGCCGCGACTCGGAAGGATAGGCCAGCGCCGCCAGACAGAGCACCTCCCCCGCCGCCGGGACGGGGATTCGGAGCGCTTCCCGAACCGGATAGCCGAGCAGGGTAATGCCCTGTTCCCGGGCCAACGGCGTGGCCGCCGCGAGGCGATCCGGGCTGTCGTGGTTGCCGGCAATGATCACCACCGGCCGCCTGCCCTTGTCGGCCAGGCGTGAGATGCTCTCGTAAAAGAGCTGTTCGGCAGCCGCCGGCGGATTCACCGTGTCGAACACATCGCCGGCCAACAGGACCAGATCAATGGCTTCCTCCTCCGCCAGCGCGCGCAGTTCATCCAGAAACTGCGCCTGCTCATCCAGGCGGCTGCGCCCCTCCAGCGTGCGCCCCAGGTGCCAGTCGGCCGTGTGCAAAATCCGCATCGGCTTTCCCCTTCCTCTCCCGATTCTCGAGCTTCCTTCATCCGTTCCTTCATCGTTTATGTCATCTTTTTTACGTCACTATCCCCATATCGCTTGCTGTGCGTCGCCCTTTCTCCGCTCGGCGGAAGCCAACCCCTTCATCGCCGCGTCGACACCCCATTGCGGGGTGGGGAGCGGAAAAAATGACTACGGCACAGGCAAGAGATGGCCGCCGTCGAAAAAGTAGAGCACCTTCTCCGCCACCGGCATTCCCCAGATCGCCTCCACCGCCCGGGCATACAGCTGCAACTGCAACGCATAACGTTCCTTCAACACCGGTTCGGCCTGCTCGAAACCCGCAAAAGGACCATAGATGGTGTCGGTTTTGTAGTCGAGCAGGACCAATCCCCGCTCATCCCGAAAGAGGCAGTCGATGACCCCCTGAAGCAGCACCACCTCCCCGGACATTCCTTGCGGCCCTCCCGCGGAAGTGCCTTGAAGCTCTCTCCCGGACAAGACGTGACGTTCATCCCCGGACACGCCTTGAAGCCCAACCCCGGCCATTCCTTGCGGCGCGCCGGTACGCTTCGCCATCCCGTGCACCTCTTCCGCCGGCAAGGCATAGCTGAACGGAACCTCCCGGCGGACAAACGGGGCAGCCAGGAGGCGCTGGCCGACCGGCGTCGCAAAAAGGCGAAGAATGCCCTCGACGGGGATGGCTGCCGCCTCCTCCGGGGTGAGCAGTTCCTGCTGGACCATCCGCTCGAGCCATTCCCGCAACTTTCGCTCATCCAAATCGGGCGAAAGGGGCAGATGCTGCATCACCAGGTGGGTGGCGGTACCCCGCTCTGCCGGCGTGAGCTGCCGGTTCTTTTGCAGGAAACGGGGCCGCTGCACCAGTTCGGAACGGAACATCGCGCTCGCAGCGGGCGCCTGAACAAGCGGCAGCGCCTCCTCATCCTCCCCGGCCTGCTGAAAACGCCGTTTCAACTCGCTCACCGTCTGCTTGGAGCGGGCGTGCGTCGCTGCCAGGTGGGGATAATCCCAGCTGAGGCGTCGCGCGACCTCTTGCTGGAACGGACTGCGCACAGGCACCGCTGCGCCTTCAGCCACGGCCTGCAGCAGGTCCGCCGCCGCCTGTTCCTCCGGAGAGGTACGCCCTTTCAGCTCCTCTTCGGGGATCACACGAACCTTCCATGAGGCAGGATCAGCGGCCACCTCGGGATGGGAAACGGCCACCACCTCAGGATTTGAGACAGCCGCCACCGCGGCATTTGCAACAGCCGGGTCCGCCGGCTCTCCGCTGCGCAGCGGCGTACCCTGGCGGTGGCGGGCGATGGCCGGTCCCAGCCAGTCGAGAAAGGAGCGGGCACGGGCGCGGGCCGTTTCCAGCAGAAGCCAGCCTTCTTCCGAAAGCGTCTCTGACCACTTCTCCCTGGCCTTCTGCCCGTCCCGCACCGTCCCGACCAGATAGAGTTTCTCCCGCGCCCGCGTCATGGCCACATAGAGGATGCGCATTTCCTCCGCCGCCGACTCCAGCTGCAGTCGCTTGCCGATGGCCAGCCAGGGAAGCGTGGGAATGCTGAGCCGGCGGATGGGGTCAATCAGGCGGCTGCCGATGCCTAAGTCCTTGTGGAGCAACAGATTGCCTCCCAGATCCTGCAGGTTGAACGATTTGCCCAGACTGCCCACAAAGACGACGGGAAACTCCAGTCCCTTGCTCTTGTGGATGGTCATCAGCCGGACCACGTCTTCCTGCTCTCCCAGCGCCCGTGCCACTCCCAGGTCATCCCCCCGCTCCTGCATCCGCTCGACAAACCGCAAGAAGCGGAAGAGGCCGCGGAAAGAGGTGGATTCGTACGCCCGGGCCCGGTCGTAAAGCGCCCGCAGGTTGGCCTGCCGCTGCTTGCCGCCCGGCATCCCGCCGACAAAGTCAAGATACCCGGTCTCCCGGTAAATCTGCCAGATCAGCTCGGAAAGGGCCCCCTGCCGGGCGCGGGCGCGCCAGCGCTCCAGCTGCCGGCAGAAGCGAACCACTTTCTCCCGCAACCCCTCATCCTCCAGGGAACGGCACGCCGCTTTCACCGCCTCCCAGAAACTGCCTCCCGGCTTCTGCAGGCGGATAGCGGCCAGCTCGTCTTCCCGCAGGCCCACGATGGGCGAACGGAGCACCGCCGCCAGGGGGATGTCCTGATCGGGGTTGTCGATCACTTTCAGCAGGGAAAGCATGGTGGCCACTTCCACCGCTTCAAAGTACCCGCCGGACAGCTCGGCATACACCGGGATGCCATGCGCCTTCAGCTCCTCCATGATGACCGGGGCCCAGGGCATCGAACGGAGCAGGATGACAATATCCCGGTAGGTGACGGGACGCATGGCGCGCCGATCCTTGTCATAGATCAGATAAGGCTTTTGGATGAGCGCCTGAATCTGCCGGGCCATCCAGCGCGCCTCCAACTGGGCGGTCTCCAGCTCCTCCTCTTCCTCCATGCCGGGCGCCGCCTGGCCCTCACTTTGCATCCTTCTGTCCGCATGGCTGGATTCCGTGCCGCCGGCATCCTCCTCTTTCTCCTGCCGGCCGCGGTCAATCACCACCAGCTCCACCTCGGTTCCTTCCGCATCGGGATAGACGGCCCCGGGTTTCAGCTCGGCCGCTTCATCGTAACGCACCTCACCCACCTGTTCATCCATGAGCTGCCGGAAGACGAAATTGGTGGCGGCCAGCACGGGCGAACGGCTGCGGAAATTGCGCGAGAGATCGATCCTCAACCCCCCGCCTTCGCCGGTCCGGGTGAACGATTTGTACTTCTCCAGAAAGAGTCCGGGTTCCGCCAGCCGGAAACGGTAAATGCTCTGTTTCACATCGCCGACCATGAACAGGTTGTTTCCGCGCGTCACCAGCCGGAGGATGGCCTCCTGCACCAGGTTCGTGTCCTGATACTCGTCCACCAGCACCTCGACAAATTGCTCCTGGTACTGCTGCGCCGCCTCGGAAGGGACCCGTTGCCCCGGCGCGGAGCCCTCGCCGGTCAACACCTGCAGGCAGAGGTGTTCCAGATCGCTGAAGTCGAGCAGTCCCTTCGCCTTTTTCGCCTCCCAGTAACGCTGCCCGAACTTCTGCACCAGCTGCACCAGGGTACGCATCACCGGCGCCAGCTCGCGCAAATCCCGCAACAAGGCGGCCGGCGGGCGGCTGAACAGCAGCTCGCCCATCTCCTGCAGCCTCCCCTTCACCTGCTGGCGCAACTGCTTCACCCGTTCCTTCAGCTCCTCCCGCGCCTCTTCCTGCCGGACCCTTGGCAGGGTGCCGAAACGCAACGCCTGAAAACCGGCATGCAGCTCCTCCCAGCTCTGTCGCGCCAGCAAAGCGTCGATCTGGAGCAAATCCTCCTCCAGCGTCCCGGCGTAGGCGGACGGGCCTCCCGGCTCCCGGCTGAGATCCAGCGCCTGTGCCAGCAACCGCCGGCACCCGTCCAGCTCCCGCCTCACCTCGCGGATGAGCTCCGCCGTCCAAGGCAGTTCATCCAGCGCCCGCCCCTCCGGCACCTCGTACCTGGCAGCCATCTGGTCAAGCCAGGCATCCGGTGAAGGATGAGAGCGGGAGAAATCGTAGAGGCGGCGGACCAGCCGCTGCACATTCACATCGCTGCGGTCCGAACCGTAGCGATCGACCAGATCGAAAAATGCGGCGTTGTCCTCCCGGCTGTACTCATCTTCAAACAGCGTCTCCAGCACTTCCTCCTGCAACAGTTCGCTTTCCACCTCATCCGCGATCCGGAAGTTGGGGTCCAAATCCAGCCGGTAATAGTACTTGCGCACCACCGACATGCAAAACGAATGGAGGGTGGCGATCATCGCCCGGTTCAACAGCGTCAGCTGGCGGCGAAGGTGGCGGGATTCCGGCCGCTTCTCCAGTTCCCGGGCCAGCGCCTCGCCAATCCGCTGCCGCATCTCCCCGGCGGCCGCATGGGTAAACGTGACGATGAGCAAGCGATCCACATCCACCGGCTCATTGGGGTCAGTGATTTTCCGGATAATCCGCTCCACCAGGACCGCCGTCTTGCCGCTGCCGGCAGCGGCCGCCACCAGGATGTTGTTGCCTGTGGCGGCAATCGCCTCCCATTGCTCATCCGTCCAGTGGCTTTCCGGCGGCTTCGGCCAGCGCATCATCGCGCTCCCCATCGCGTCCACCTCCTGCTTGCGCTTCGTATGCCCGAATCCGGGCCAAGATCTGCTCCGCCTTTTCCCCTTTCAGCACCCGGTAGGCATTGCCGTCCAGGGTCGGGTCAAACTGGCAGACGGGCCGGTACGGGCAGAAGGTACAGGCCGTCTTCTCCCGCAGCCGGAAGGGCTGGATGCCGTTTTCCCCGGAAAGCAGCCGCTCGCCGATGCGGCTGATCTCCGTGCGCACAAAGCGGCGCAAATGGCCAAAGTCTTCCCGCGAAATCACGGAGGAATGGCTGTAAAAGGTGCCGTCCTTTTTGATGCCTGCGGGAATGATCCGGGAGGTGCCCGTCTCCAGCGTCTGATCCATCAGCCGGATGACCGACGGATCGGCCAGGAGCAGCCCCTTCATCCGGAACTGCTTGAGCAGCTCCGCCTCCAATTCTTCTGCCGACAGCTCACGGGTCGCCCGGATCAGCGGCTGGTGCACGTGGAAGTAGAGGACACCCGCCGGTTGCGCCTCGCTGCCCAGCCAGTCTGGGGCATAGGTAAGCACCACATCCAAATAGACTAGCATTTGCCAGGCCAGCCCGTGGTACAGCTCGTCCAGCCGCAACTCCTGGCGGCCCGATTTGTAATCGATGATCCTGAGCAACAGCCCCTGCTCTCCAACCGCCTTGTCCACCCGGTCGATCCTGCCGACCAGCTCCAGCGTCATCCCGTCCGGCAAGGTGAAGCGAAGTGGCGGCAGGCTCTCGCCGGGGCCAAACCCCACTTCCAGGCCGACGGGTGAAAAGCCGCTCGCCCGCGCGTGTTCGCTGAGGATGATCGCAGCCTGGCCGACCGTCCGCGCCAGCTTCCGCTTCATGTAGTGATAACGGTTGGAACTGAGGAGAATCTCGCGGCCGATTTCAGGCGCCAGCTGGTCCACCGCCTCCCGCGCCAGGCTTTCACATTGCGCGCGCGTCAGTTCGTGCCAGTCCATCCCTTCCGCCCGCAACCGTTCGGTGATCTGCTTCAGCGCCGCGTGAAACAACTGGCCGATGTCCGGCGCTTCGAGACGGAACAGCGGGCGCTCCTTCAGCCGCAGGCCGTAGGCGGCAAAGTGCATGAACGGACAGGACTGGAACCGCTCCATCCGCGAGACGCTCAGCCTGAGGCGGCTTCCGTACAGGGCGAGACTTTGCTCCCGTGCCAACGGACGCGCCTCATTCCGGTAGAAGAGACTGGCCAGGAGACGGCGGGCCCGCGTGGACCACTCGGGGTGGAGGATCGCCCAGTTGTACACATCCCACCACAGCGTCTCCACAGGATACCCCCGGCGCCACTCCTGCAGGCGGGAAGTCAAATAGGAAAGGGTGGGGCCCGGATGGGCGACAAAATCCAGTTGATTCTCCGCCGGCGCTTCGTGTGGCGCACTCACAAGCAACCGCTCCTGAAGATGCGGCAGCCACTCTTTCATCCGGCGCACCAAAACGGATGGCAGGAGGGTGCCCCCTTCCTCATCCGCCAGGGGATAGGAGACGACCAGACGTTCCGCCGGCCGGGTCAGCGCCATGTAGATGAGGAACTGTTCATCCAACAATTGCTGCCGGCTCCCCGGAGCCAGCTCCACGCCCCGCTGCTGCAGCCATTCCCGCTCCTCCTCGGAAAGCATGCCGTCCTCTTTGGGCCGGGCCGGAATCACGCCCTCGTTGGCGCCGAGAATAAAGACGCATTTCACATCGGAGACACGCGAGCGCTCCATCTGAGCCACCAGCACCTGATCCAGCGCCGGCGGGACGAGGGCGAACTGCATGCTCTCGAGACCGGTCTCCAGCAGCTTGCGGAACAGATCCAGGGAGAGGGGCTCATCCCCCAGGATTTCCACCATCTGCTCCAACAGCTCCACCACGGCACCCCAGACCTGCTCGTGCTCACGCGCCCGCTCCAGCTCCCCGGCTGCCAACGCCTCATCCCGCAGCCGCTCGATTTTGCGCGGAATCTCTTGCTCTTCCAAAAAGAGGTAGATCTGTGCGCACTTTTCACGGACGGTTGAAGCCCTTTCCAGGCAAGTCTGGAGGCGGCGCAGCGGGGTGATGAGAAGCCGGCGCAGGCCGTTGAAGGCCTCCTCCTGTCCGTCCTCCCCATGTGTTTGGACAGAACCTTGATGCTGACGTATCCGTTTGTCCTCAAGTTCTTGTTCGGCTGCCTCCGGCGCTTCCGCTGCCTGCCCGCGGAGACGCCACGACGCCTGCTGAAACCAGCGCCCGCCCTGAATCCCGTGCGCCAGCACATAATTCTCCAGCCGGTCCACCTCATCGCGCAACGCCGCTCGCTTTTCGCCGGCTATACAGCCTGCCGGGAACAGCAACTCCGTCTTCAGGCAACGGAAAACCGCCTCATAGCGCCAGTTGGCATGGACCACTTCCAGAGCGGAACGGAGCAATTCGATCAAGGGATGGTTCAACATCGACCGCTTCTGGTCCATGAAGACGGGAATCCCGTAATCCTCAAAAATGGTTTCGATCAAGTCGTGGTAATCCTGGCTGTTGCGCACCATGATGGCCACGTCCCGGAAGCGGTAACCCTGATCGCGAACCAGGTGCAGGATCTCCCTCGCCACTCCCTCTACTTCCGCCCGGCGGTTGACGGCGGGAAGCAATTGCACCGCATCCGGGACAATACCTGAAACCTGCCCATCATGCGCATTCTGTTCGCCGGACAAATCCTGTTGACCGGCTAAAACATGTTCGCCATCCAGGCCCTGCCCATCATCTGATATTTCCGCAGCCGTGCCATCAAACGGCACCGACGGGTACACCTCAAACACCCGCTCGATGTGGGCCAGCTCAGGACTGGCAAAACGCCTTCCCCCGGCGAGGCACACCGGTTCCTCCATCAGGCAACCGGTCTCCTCCGCCGCCCGCTCCAACTGCCGGTACGTCCTGGCCGTCATGTAGAAAAGGGCCAAAGGATCAGGAAGTTCCTCCGGCACCCGGTCCAGCGTCAGCGTGACCGTCACCCGGCGGGCGGTGGCCAGGAGGCTGCGCACCACCGCCATCTCCTGCGGAGTGAAGCTGTGAAAACCGTCTATGTACACCTCCGCCCCGCGCAGTTCAGCGGAAAAAGGCACCCTTTCCGCCAGCAGGCGGAGCATGTCCTCGCCGTCCAGGTACTTGCCTTCCAAGTGCTTTTGCAAACGATCCAAGATCAGGCTGAGATCGTGCAGCTTGTCCGCCAGGATCACCTCCTGCGCCTGCACCGTTCCACGCGCCAGCAGTTCCTCACGCCGCGCGCGGAGCATCTCCGGAGTGACCGCATAACGCCGCAATTCCTCCGTCATCTCTTCCAGCTGCTGAATAAATCCGCCCGTATCGGCTGCCGTGGAAAACAGCCTCAGTCGCTGCTTTTCGTGCTCCACAATCTTCCGCAGCAACATATGGATTCCTGTCCGGTTCAGGAGATGACGGGTGATCCCTCCTGTCTCCTGCAAGACCCTCCAGGCCAGGCGGCTGAAGCTGTAAATCTGCAGCCGGATCATGCCCTGAAGCCTCTTCGACCGGATCAGCTTCATTTCCGACTGGAAGGTCATCTGCTCCGGCACCAGATAGATGACCGGCGGGCCCAGCGGATCCTCTTGCTGCTTTTGGATCATTTCCTCCAGGCAAAAGGTGGTCTTGCCGCTTCCCGACCGGCCGAGAATCATCCGCAGAGAAATGGCCGCTCCCTCCCTTGGTTGAACCGACTGATTGCAACATGCCGATGGAACATGACCAGACAATTTCACATGACCAGGTTGTAGGCCAAACTTGGCTTGAATCCTTGGCTCAGATTGCACACATCGCCAGGAAGAGAATCACTCGAAACTTATTTTAACACTATGATCCTGACAGATGGAGGTCAGGGAACATATTTTCGAAAAAGAAAATATAACACATTGAAAAATCTGAATATAAACGGTTCCCTTTTTGCATGGGATGGTTTATGATGAAAAGGATGAAAACGTGATGGAGGACGAAACATGTCAGAGCAATTGTTGCTGCAGATCATCGACAAGCTGAACGGGATGGACAAGCGTTTTGACCGGCTGGAACAACGGATGGAAAAATTGGAGCAACGAATGGATGCACTCGAGCAACGGATGGATGCGCTGGAGCAACGAATGGATGCACTGGAACACCGGATGGATCGATTGGAACAACGTATGGATACGTTAGAGCAACGAGTTGATGTACTCGAGAAACGGATAACTACCCTTGAACATCGGGTAAACCGAATCGAAATGGAACAAAATCGGCACGGCGAGCATATCCAGCAACTTATCCAGATCGTAGGTGCCATCCGCAGCCGGCAGGAAGATCTAGACAAAAAAGTGGATGCGCTCACCAAAGAAGTACAACGCATCCAGTATGACATGGCCTACTTCAAAGTGAAAAACGAGCGCCTTGAAAAGGTGCTGGAAGCCCTTGGCATCCGTCAACTGGAACAGGAATCGGAACTGCTTCATCTGAAACAGGCAAGATAGGAGAACGTCCTATGCGATCCTTCAGCGTTCTGTCCCGATCCGCATAAACGGCCTCATCAACCGGTTACTTTTTCCTTGTTCAAACAACCCGGTTATGACAGAAGCGGCACAGGGGCTACTAAGGGTGCAGCAACCGTCTTGAAGCCATCCTTGAAATCCCCAGGAAAATCCAATGACCCAGAAGCAGCAATGCCAAAAGCAGCTTTAACCAGCCTCCGATATGCAAATAAATGATAAATAAAAGGAGATTGGCAGTGATTCTGTGGATTCTTTTCCTAGTTTTGTTTGGCAACTTCTTGAGCAACACACCAACGACGGCAAGCATGGTTAGTAGAATGTAAGCTACCAATCCTGTTTGAATCGAATGCGACATATGTTCAGCATGCTCGGGGCTATATCTCAAGTCACTCACAAACAAAAAATAATAGCCATGGATCGAAATGAGCAACCAAACGAGAAATCCAATGAGCATATGATATTTTTTTGTTAGTATTAACACCGAAAACAGAATCTTTCCCTTTTTCTTGAACAAAAATCGATTGATATACCAAAGAGAAAAAGAGAACAAGACCAATATCAGTACAAAGTCCCCAATATAACTCCCCAGGTTGTTGATAGCCGTGTCTTTCTGCAGGAAGACAAACAATGCAAATAACGCGGCAATCATCAATAATAGCGACAAAAATGCAATGATATCCTTCTTGCTTTTTTCCAAGTTCGACACCTCTTGAATATTCTTATTAATATGTAAAAAATAACCTGAGGTATCCTTGATAAGCGACCTCAGGTCTCCATTTCTATTTCGATAGGGCCAATTCCTGCTTGCCTGCCCAAACTTTATACGCTTTTTCCTACAAATCCATGCGCACACCGTATTTTTGCAGCCATTCCTTACTCTGCTGGTAATCCGGCAAAATGGAAGCCACCAAATCCCAGAAAGCCTTCGAGTGGTTCTTGTGGCACATATGGCACATTTCATGCACGACGATATAGTCCAAGACCGGGGCAGGCGCCATGACGCAGCGCCAGTTGAACAACAGTTCATCCCTCGCCGTGCAGCTGGCCCAGCGCTTCTTTTGTTCCTTGACACGTATCGCGGCCGGTTTCTGCTCAAAATAGCGCTGGTAATAGGCCACCCGCTCCTTCACTTTCTCCAGGGTCTTGGCGCGGTACCACCGCTCCATCGCCTGCCGGATTTTTTGTTCGTCTTGATCGGGCGTTGTCACGTAAAACTTCCCCCGGTAGAGTTTCACTGCCGGTTTTTTGAGACTGGCATCCAGAATCAATTGCAGGGAATGGTTCCTGCCCAAGTACAGAAAAGATTCGCCGTTGACAAATTCCCGCCGGATGGGACGGGACTCGATTTGCCGGCACAACAAAAGTTTCTGGACGATCCAAGACGCCCGGCCGTACACTTTCTGCAGGATCACCTCTTGCGGCGTCCCCTGAGGAGCCACCACGGTCACCCGATCCGGCGGCTCGACGCGAATTTCCATCGTCTTCCGTTTCCGGTAGATCACTTCAAACGGGATGGTTTTTGCGCCGAATTGTATCTGCATGGTTTGTCTGTTCATCTTTTCTCTGTTCATCAAAAACCCCTCTGAGAATCCCCTGTATCCAAGACCGCAAAATGTTTCTTCGCCAGTTGAAGCAAGGGTTGCACCAGTTTTTTGCGCACGTCCAATTTGATCTGCTTGAAGTATCGCCGGTTCAACAGCATATAGATGGCATGCTGGATGGCATCGGTCTTGGCCGGATTGTCCACCCACTCCATGATGTAGTTCTCCCGTACGATCTCCGCCACGTCACGGGCGATGTCTTTCGCGAGATCGATCAAATCCTGGCTGATGTATTCCACCCGCCCCTCCCGGGCCACACCGGCAAGGCTTGCGCCTGATCGGCCGCCTTGCTGCCCGCTGGCTTCCGGTTGCGCCCCTATCTGTTCCGTATCTCCCTGTTCCGTCAGGTATTTTTTCACCACTTCGAAAAAGGCGTATTCCTCTTTGGACAGGCCCAAGGCCTCGGCCTCGCTCTGTTCGCCGCTCTGCACCTCCTCCATGAAGGCTTGCAGGCGCTTCCTCCGCTCTATCCAGTCGTTCCGGGTTTCCTCCAGGATTTTCCGCAATTTCTCCAACAGGCTGGTGTAATAGACCGGGTTGTCATCCAGCCGGACGTGGATCACATGGCGGATGGCGTGCTCCATGCTGGAAGCCACCGCCTCATCGGAATGCAGTTTCTCCACCTTGTCGTGGAAATCGGGATCAAAGAGGGTCATCGGTTCAATCCACTGGTGCACGCCCTTGGCCTGGAGATGGTCCGAAATGAGCTTTTTGACTTTTTCCCCGCAATCGGAAATGTCCAGTTTTTTTTGCGGCTCAAAGCGCGCCTTTGCCGCCGCGCGGATATAGGACAGCCAGCGCAGATCGTTGATGTGCTGGGTGGAAACCCTGCCCGGCAGCAATTGTTCCAGCGTCGCAGCAAACCGCTTGTAAGCCAGTTCAAATTCGGCCCGTTTGTCCTCCGGTTCGATCCGCTTGACCAATTGATCCAGGTTGTCGGGATCAACCCCCCTGAACATGCCCATCACCGCTTCCCGGTAGGAAAGCATCTGCTGGTAAACCGAATCGAGGGACTCCATCGGCTTGCCCAGTTCTTCCCGGTCAAAAATGGCCAGGGCTTCCTCCAGAAAATTGGAGACGCCGTAATAATCCACCACATAACCGCATTTCTTGCGGTCGCCGCAGGTGCGGTTCACACGGGCAATCGCCTGCAGGAGGTTATGTTCTTTCAACGGCCGGTCCAGGTACATCACCTGTTCGATCGGCGCATCAAAGCCGGTCAAGAGCATGTCCTTCACGACAAGAAAGGCCAGTCTGCTCTCCTGTAACGGCTTCTTGAATTCGCGGATGATCTGGTCCTGTTCCGCCTTGGCGGTGTGATGCGCTTTGAGATGCGGCGGATCGTTCGGGCTTCCGGAAAAGATGATTTTGACCTCCAACGGTTCGCCGACGATGTCCATCATATGCTTGTTCAGGGCGCAGTAATACTTGACGCAGGCTTCACGGGAGACGCAGACCACCTGGGCCTTGAATCCGTTGGGATACACCCATTGCTTATAATGTTCCAGAATGTCTTTGGCAATCTCCTCGATCCGCTCATCCGCCTCGACGATGGACTGCTTGGTCACATATTTCTGCTTGATGGCCTCTTTTTCTTCTTCCGTCCGGTCTTCAAAGGCCTGTTCAAACAGTTCTTCAATCGTCTCCGCCTTGATTTGCAGATCCGGCTTGCGGCCTTCGTAGACGATCCGGACGGTGGCCCCGTCCTCCACCGCCTGCTGGATGGAATATTTGTCGATATAGGAGCCAAACGTTCGGGGCGTGGATTTGTCCTTCTTGTCAATCGGCGTTCCCGTAAAGCCGATAAAGGCCGCGTTGGGCAGCGCCATGCGCATGTTGCGGGCCAGCCCCTTGTACTGGCTGCGGTGCGCCTCATCGACGAGAACGATCACGTTGGATTTGGTGGTCAGGGCCTCCATCTCTTTTTCCTGATGCAGGCTGGTCCCCAGTTGTTCATCGCGCAGCGCTTCCTCGTCCTCTTTTTCGTTCTGGAACTTCTGGATGGTGGTGAGGATGATCTGCGGCTGCGCCAGGGACAGGAGTTCTTTCATCTGTCTGACGGTCTCCGCCCGGACCGGTGTGGTATACGCCGACAGGGTGCGCATAAAGGTGCCATAAAGCTGCTTGTCCAGGTCGATCCGGTCCGTCAGGACCACGATGGTGGCATCGGCCAGTTCGGGCGTCCGGCGGATTTTCCGGGCCAGATAAACCATCGTCAAGGATTTTCCGGATCCTTGCGTGTGCCAGATCACTCCGCCGCGGGAGAGGGCATCCTTCCCCTGAACCAGGCGCTCCAGCGCTTTGTTGACGGCCCGAAACTGCTGGTAACGGCAGATCTTTTTCACCCGCGTTTCCCCATCGGTTTCAAAGAGGATGAAATGTTGCATGATGTCCAGCAAGTTCCGCTTCTCCAGGAGCCCCTGCAGGAAGAGGTTCTGGCCAAAGTCTTCCACCTGCGCAATCTCTTCTCTTCGGAACGGATACGGGTCCTTCCACTCCAGGTAATGGCTGTACCCCGAACTGATGGTTCCCACGTAGGCATGGTACTTGTTGAGAATCCCCGTGAAGAAGTTGGTATAAAACAGCCGCGGCGCCCCCTCCGCCTTGGCCGCGCCCCGCTGGTTCATATAACGCCGCAACTGCTCAAAGGCCTCTTTCTTGCCCACATTTTCATGTTCCCGTCGTTCCAGGAACGGCGACTTGCATTCGAGGACGACAACGGGAATGCCGTTGATGAAAAGGACAATGTCCGGGATGATCTTCTCGTCGGGCCCCTGGACGACAAACTGGCGGGTGACGAGGAATTCGTTGTTGTCGATGTTCTCCCAGTCGATAAACCGGACGGTGTGGAATTTCTTTTGTCCCGTCCCTTCCAGATCCTGTTCCAGCGCAAAGGTGAGGTTGACGAGGGCATCATGGATTTTCTCGTTGATCTCCAACAAGGATGCCCCCAGCCCTTCGGCACGGGTCAGATAACGGACCGCCTTGTTCAGGTTGGTTTCGTCGATCCAGGGATTGAGCCGTTTGAGCGCCCGCCTTAACCGCTGGATCAGGATCACATCGCTATACGACTCCCGCTCGCCGGTTTCCGGCGTCAACTGATCCCCATGGATGAACGGGTAACCCAATTTCTGTTGTATGTACTCAATCGCCGGCAATTCCACCAGCGATGCTTCGTTGCCGAGATAAGGGTGCGCTGCCATCCCGTTTCCTCCAATCACACCTTGACGCGGATCTTTCCCGTCAACAGTTTTTGCATCAGGCCTTTTTTGAGCCTTTGGAGCCGTTGTTTTTGGGAGTCGTAGATTTCTAACATGGAATCAACTCCCGTCAATATATCTGATATTTCTTTTTGTTCCTCCAACGGCGGCACAGGAATCTTGATGCTTTGCAAATGGGATCTGGTAATCCTCTTTCTCGTCGTTCCTTGTTCAAATTTTTGCATCTCTTTCAGGTTTCTTTCAGTGTTTAAGTAATAATTGATAAATCGATTATCATATTTCTTCTTATCAACTTTAACAATCGTGCAATCAACAGATGTTATCATTTTTGTTCCTAAATCAGGCACAACACATGATCGTCCTGCGGGTTCGGCCATTCTGCATATCAGAATGTCTCCCGGTTGAACTTCTTTGCATCTTAAGTCGGCGAATGTTTTTAAAGATATATACTTTTTATCTTCCTTTTCAATAAATTTTCCGATTCCAATGTTTCCGGTTTGAATGAGCCGAATCCCATGATCCGTTATATGTTCTGCTTCAATCCAATCGCCATCTGTAAATGCATTCTCTTTCGCAGGATCTTTCACTTCGATTAACCTCTTGACTTCCCACGCCTCCGGAATCTCTCCCACTTCCGTCTTTTTGAACCGGGTATGTCCGATTCCCTTCGTCAACAGTTTCTGCATCAGGCCCTTTTTGAGTTCTTCGGTTTTCCCGATCAACTGTTCGGTCCGCTCAATCTGCTCGTCTACGGTTGACAAGATGTCGGCGATTTTTTTCTGTTCGGGAAGAGTTGGAATCATGATTGGAATGCTTTCGATTTGTTTCCCGCTAATGTTCGGTTGGGCTCCGCCAATAGCATAATTCCAAATCTTCTCTTGAAAGTATCTGTCACTCATCACATAATAGATAAATTTATTGTCAACTTTATTTGAAATAGGTTTTAATTTTCCTACGCGTTGGTTAAGCAAACACGGCAAATCTCTTTTATCAACCATTCCCACTTTTCCTGTTGTTGCTCCTGACATGGCAATGACGATATCATTTTCTTTGAGAAAAAATTCTTCCGATATGTCTTTCGCTATCTTTTCCGGGTAAAAGACGCAATTTAAAAAGCTCAATTTGCCTTCGGATATATTTGAAATCCTAAGGATTTTAATTCCTTGATCATGAAAATGTTCACTTTTGAATGCATATCCTCCAATGATTTTCATATGTCTCCCTAAATGACTCACTTCCCATTCAACCGGAATTTCCCCCAACTCCGTCCGCTTGTAGCCTTCTCGTACCGCATCCATGCCCTTCATCGTTTTATATCTCCTCAAATCCCAGTTCTTTCAGATAGGCATTCAGTTTCTTTTCCGTCTCCAGGTATTGCGCCTTCAAGGAGCGGATCTCCCTGATCATGCCGGCAATGTCCACTTCTTCCTCTTCCGGCGTGGTGTCCACGTACCGGCTGATATTGAGGACATAGTCGTTTTCTTCGATGGTTTCAAGCGCAACAACCGCCGCATATTTGTCCACATCTTTAAATTCGTCATACGTCAGGACAATCTTTTCAATATCCTCTTCCCGCAGTTTGTTTTTGTTGCCGTCCTTCACATATCCCTGACTGGCGTCGATGAAAAGGATTTTCCCTTTTCGCTCTTGCGGTTTGTTCTTGTTGATGATCAACAGCGCCGCCGGAATGCTGGTGCCATAGAAAATGTTGGCCGGCAAGCCGATGATGGCTTCAATCAAATCATCTTTCACGAACCCTTTCCGGATTTTGGCTTCGGCACCGCCCCGGAACAGCACGCCGTGCGGAATCACCGTGCCCATTTTTCCTTTCGCGTTCAGGCTGGCCACCATGTGGCAGACAAAGGCCAAATCGCCATAGGATTTTGGCGGCACGCCATAGGGAAAGCGATGGAACGGATCGGCCTGGGCTTCTTCGTAGCCCCAGTTTTTCAGGGAGAACGGCGGATTGGCCAGCACCTTGTCAAAGGTTTTCAGGACGCCGTCTTCCAGGTGCTTCGGATCGCGGATGGTGTCCCCCTTGCGGATGTCCGCCCCTTTGGCATCATGAAACAGCATGTTCATCTTGCAGATGGCCCAGGTGCTGAGGTTGATTTCCTGCCCGAACAGGGAGACATTCCGCCAGTTGCCCCCGTTTTCCTTGATGTATTTGATGGCTTGAATCAGCATGCCGCCGCTGCCCACCGTGGGGTCATAAATGCGGTCTCCTTCCTGGGGTTTCAGGATGCGGGTGAGGAGGCGGACCACTTCGGTCGGGGTGTAGAATTCACCGCCCTTGGCCCCGCCGTCGTCGGCAAACTTTTTGATCAGGTACTGGTAGGCGTCCCCCAGCACATCTTCGTTTTCCAGGTTTTCATTGGCCAGGTTGACGGTATCAAACAGGAGGAGAAGCTGGGAAAGTTTTTTGTCCGGCACGCGTTCTTTGTCGTTATAGTTGGCGGTGGTGAGGACGCCGCTTAATTCCCTGTTTTTCGGCTCATCCTCAATCGCCTTGAAGGCCTTGTCCAATTCCGGCCCGATGTTGAACGTCAGGTTTCTCAACTTCTCCCACCGCGCCGCCGGAGGTACGAAAAAGGACTCATAGGTATAGGGATCTTCCAGCAGCTCTTCCACTTCCCGCGGATCCATCCCCTCAGCCAAAAACTCTTGGCGTTTTTGCCGTCGTTCCGCATCAAACTGGTCGTTCATCCGTTTCAAAAAGAGCATCCCGAAGATGTAATCTTTGTATTCGGCAGCGTTCAGTTCGCCGCGCAGCACGTCCGCAGCGTCCCACAATACGCTTTCCAGTTTCTGCAAGGTCAGTTTCTCCATCCGCTCTGCCTCCAACTCTTCTGTCCTCTATCATTTTACCACGAGGTGATCAGGCGCGCTTCTATAAAAATAAAAGCCAACATCTGTCACATGTGATCGTGGATAGATAGTTTCATTATACAAGGAATCAATGACATGGGATTGTCAGCGAACAAGCATTTGCCAACCCTATAAAGGCTTTAAGAAAACAAAAAGAAGGCGCAACATCTTGCGCCCTCTTCGTTTTTCTAAGTAAACGAATCCCTCTCTGCGGCATATTTCAGCAAAACACTAGCCAATTTCATTCAGCGATTTGGCAAGTTCGATAAAAAACGGAAGCGACTCTGGATTGCTCATCGAATCCGGGTTCACCGCCTTTTCGAGAGGATGGCCGAGAAGGATCCGGCGTATCGGCACTTCCATCTTCTTCCCGTTTAACGTCCTGGGGATTTGTTCCACGGCGTAAATTTCGTCCGGCACGTGACGGGGTGACACTTCTTTCCTGATTTTGTCCTTGATGGCCGCCTTTAATTGTTCGTCGAGAACAACCCCGGGTTTCAACACGACGAATAAAGGCAGAAATGACGGGCGTCCCAGCAGCTCCAGATCCACGATCAAGCTGTCAAGCACCTCATCCAAAGACTCGACCGCCTGGTAAATCTCGCTTGTCCCCATCCGCACCCCATGCCGGTTGATGGTGGAGTCGGAACGGCCGTAAATGATGCAGCTGCCGCGGGATGTGATCTTGATCCAATCGCCGTGCCGCCAGACACCGGGGTACATGTCAAAATAGCTCTCCTTGTACCGCCGGCCGTCGGGATCATTCCAAAAATACAACGGCATGGAGGGCATCGGTTCGGTCACCACCAGTTCCCCCACCTCATCAATCAGCGGCTGTCCCTGTTCATCAAACGCTTCCACCTTCACGCCGAGCGAACGGCATTGAATCTCTCCCGCCCGTACGGGAAGCAGCGGCGAACCGCCCACAAAGGCGGTGCAAACATCCGTGCCTCCGCTTGCGGAAGCCAGCCAGAGATCTTGCTTGACATGTTCATACACCCAGGCAAACCCTTCGGGTGTCAGCGGCGAGCCGGTTGAGCCAAGCGCTTTCAGTTTGGACAAATCGTATTTTTTCCCCGGATCTGCTCCCGCTTTCATACAGGTGGCAATGTAACCGGCACTGGTGCCGAAATAAGTCATCCCGGACTTCTCCGCCAAATCCCACAGCACATCGATGTCAGGATAAGCCGGACTGCCATCGTAGAGAATGATGGCAGCGCCTGCCAGAAGCGTCCCGACCAAAAAGTTCCACATCATCCATCCGGTGGTCGTGAACCAGAAAAACCGATCATCCTCCGTGATGCTGTTTTGTATGACAAACGATTTGAGTTGTTCGATTAAAATGCCGCCCTGCCCCTGCACAATCGGCTTGGGCAAACCGGTTGTTCCCGAAGAATATAGCACCCACAGGGGATGGTCAAACGGCACCTGTTCAAACGACAGCTCTCCGTCCGTTTGCAGTAAATCATCCCACAGCACGGCATGATGCGGCAGTTTGGCATCGGTCCTTTCATCCAGGTATGGCACCAGAACCGTCTTTTCCAGCGACGGCAGAGCAGCCTGCAGATCGGCCACCACGGACATCCTGTCGTGCGGTTTGCCGTTATACCGATAACCGTCCACGGCAAAAAGGATTTTAGGCTCAATTTGCTTGAAACGATCAATCACGCTGGGTGTGCCAAAATCGGGAGAGCAGCTTGACCACACCGCGCCGATGCTGGCGCAGGCAAGAAAAGCGATGACCGTCTGGGGAATATTGGGCATGTATGCGACAACGCGGTCGCCGGGTTTCACTCCCAGACGCTTGAGGGCATTGGAAACGGATGCCGTCTGTTTCCTTAACTCATCCCATGTGATGGTTGTCAGCGGGTGATGCTCAGACCGAAAGAACAAAGCCGGTTTCTCTGCGCGAAAGTTGCGGAAAATATGTTCCGCGTAGTTGAGACGCGCCCCCGTAAACCAGCGCGCGCCAGGCATTTCCCTTTTTTCCAACACTTTCGTGTAAGGCACCGAAGCCTGAACCTGCGTATATTCCCAAACCGTCTCCCAAAAATCCTCCAGCTGATCCACCGACCACTGCCACAAGGCGTGATAATCATCAAACGCCAGTCCCCGCCGCTCGCCGAGCCACTGCATGTACCTGAACATCCCCGACGATTTCTTGCGCTCTTCCGTTGGTTCCCATAACAATGTCCCCTCTGAAATCGTTGCCATGCACGCATCCCTCCACAACAACAAGGATATAAGAGCAATATTCTTAAATAATATGGTTGGTTGTTGTTTCATTATAATGATTAATAACATATTTGCCAAACTATTTTATCAAGCACGTCGCCAAAAAAGGATCATTTGTTTTGAATACATCAACGGCAGAGTCCTACTTTGAGCTTGCCGGGACAATGATTCCGTTGCAACGTGCCATTTCGATCGAGTAGGAGGGGGCGACTAACCCCCGTCCCCCCACACCACCTAGCATGCGGGTCCGCACTAGGCGGTTCGCCAACCTTGACGAATTTCGAAATATCTTTCCGTTAAACTCATCAGTCCTTGGGATTTCCAATAGGCAATTCCAAGGGCTTTGTGCATTTGAGGCGTTTTGCTTGTACGCCATGCCCCTTTTCGGGTGTTGGCCAGTTTATGGACATCTCTTTCCGGCAGTCCGAGGGCTCTCAGCATCCGGTATCGGGTCCGGACCCTTTTCCATCTCGACCATAGGACAAGACGAAGCCTTCGCCGAATCCATTCGTCCAATGCTTTCAGGGTGCTTGGCGTTTCCATCAGTGCGTAGTAGCCCATCCATCCCATCAGGTAGCGGTTTAAATCTTCGATGATGGTTTCCATCGAGGTGAGATGGTTCCCCTGTGTCAGAGAACGAATTTTGTCCTTGACCCGTTTCAGCGATTTCGGGGCAATCCGGATCCTCGCTTCTTTATGGAATGTGAAACTAAACCCCAGAAACTTCCGCTTCCATGGGCGGTCTACGGCACTTTTGGCCTCATTGACTTTGAGTTTTAACTTCTTCTCCAAGTATTTCGTGATGCTTCTCTTCACCCGTTCTCCGGCCCGCCGCGTTTTGACGTAAATGTTGCAGTCATCGGCATAGCGGACAAATCGAAGTTGCCTTCGTTCCAGTTCTTTATCCAGGTCGTCCAAGAGGATGTTGGCTAAAAGCGGGCTTAAGGGACCACCTTGCGGCGTCCCTTCCTCACTTCGGACACGGATTCCTTCGGCCATGATTCCCGCTTTCAAGTAAGCGCGGATGAGTTTCAGAACCCGTTTGTCTTTCACTTTCCGAGCCACTCGGCTCATGAGGATGTCATGGTTGACCCGGTCGAAGAATTTCTCCAGGTCGATGTCAACCACATACCGGTAGCCTTCCCGGATGTATTCTTGTGCCTTCCGGACTGCATCGTGTCCCCGTCGTTTCGGACGAAAACCGTAACTGTGCGGTGAGAATGTAGGGTCGAAGATGGGTGTGAGCACTTGGAGGA
>LZRT01000020.1 GCA_002159075.1 Bacillus thermozeamaize | reverse complement strand
GCGGATCATATTGCAACTTGCGAAAATGAAAGAGCCGCTGGCAGCCGAGCACCCAGCCGACAATGAGATACAGCAGGATGCGGTAGAGGGGAAACAACGAGTTGTTTGCCTTCGCAAACGATAGCCCCTGCAGCGCCTTGGCGAGCTTGATTTTCTCGAGGTATTCCAGAAAGATTTTGGCGCCTCCGAAACTGGTCGCATGTCGCAGGGAAAATTCTGTCTTGATTTTGCTGACGGGTGTGGTAGACTTCACCTTAAAGGTGCTCCTTTCTTTGGCTGGAGTTTTTTTCGTCAAACACCATTCTACCAAAGAACAGGAGCCCTTTTTATGTTTTTAAAAGAGTTTTACTTTCGAAATTCAGGATAAATTCTTTTGATGAGTTAATTAAAGGCCAAGAGATCGAGTTGATTGAAGTAAAAGTAAAGCTAAATCGGTTAGTAATCGGGCAGATAATAGCAGGTATAGACATGTTCGAAAGAGAGTACAATCATAGCAATATTAGACCAATAATAGTTTGTTCTGAGGGAGATCCAGCTTTAGAGTGGGTATGCAAAAAGAGGGGAATTGAGGTTGTAATTTACTATCCCGAAAATAATAGTCGCTAAAAAGCACAAAAAGGCCAACCCACCGTTACATCGCTTCAAATTGGAAGATGATAGGGGATTATGCGGTTTGCTCCCGTTCTTTTACCATAACGTCATATCCTAACATTTCCAACTTCCGTATCGCTTGTCGGGCCATCTGTTCACGCCGGCGTTCTTCGTAATAATGAGGCCCCAGTTCGTTGTAAACCTGTTTTTCCTTTAGCAGATGGTAGACGATGGTCAGGATCCGATGGGCCATCGCCACAGCCGCCCGATTGGCCCCTCGTCTGGCGGCAATGCGATGATATAGACTGGACAGATACGTGTGTTTCGTTCGGACTGCTGCCCGTGCCGCCTCGATGAGAGCGCTCCGAAGCTTCGGATTCCCTTTGGTCGTTCGCCCGGACTTTCGTTTCCCAGCACTTTCGTTGTTCCCTGGAGCCACCCCCGCCCACGAACACAAATGAGCGGCAGACGGAAAGCGGCTCATGTCGGTCCCCGTTTCAGCGACAATTTGTTCCGCCGTCCGCCGGGCCACCCCGGGAATGGTGTCCAGCCGCTCCAGGTCTTCCTCAAAAGGGAGCATCCGCCTCTTGATCTCCTCGTCCAACTGTTGAATCAGCGCGTCCAGTTCATCGACGTGCCGCAGTTGGGTTTGGAGCATCAACCGTTGGTGCGGGCCGATCAGTCCTTTGAGCGCGCGCTGGAGATCCGCTTTCTTGTTCTTCAGACGCCGAAGTGCCAACTCCGACAAGGATTCCGGATCAACGTTACCGGCTATCAGCGCTTCGATCATCGCACGCGCCGATTTGCCCAGAATATCGCTGGCTACCGACGACAGTTTGATGTTGGCGCCTTCCAGCACTTTCTGAATCCGGTTGACTTCTCGTGCCCGCTCCTCGATCAGACTACGGCGGTATCGGATCAACTCGCGTAGATCCCGTTGATCACGCGGCGGAATGAAGCTGCCTCGGAGCAATCCATGCCGGAGCAACGAAGCGATCCACTCGGCATCCTTCACATCGGTTTTTCGTCCGGGAACATGCTTGATATGCTGCGCATTGACGACCAAGGTTTGAATCTCTTCCGTCTCCAACAGGTTATAGACGGGTTTCCAGTAGGAACCGGTGCTTTCCATGGCAGCGTGGGTGCAACCTTTGCTCTTGATCCAGTCCACCATCTGCAACAGATCGTCGGTCATGGTCGAGAATGTGCGGATTTCTTTCTCGTCCGGCGTGATAATGCAGGCCACGACCGTCTTTTTGTGGACATCCAGTCCACAGACATGGCTGTAGACGACATCCATGATGGACAATCTCCTTGCGGCTTTGTCGATTGAGGGCTGGTGCAACGACCACACATGGGCCATTCTATCCCGCGTGCTTCCCGAAGGAGCGACAATC
>LZRT01000019.1 GCA_002159075.1 Bacillus thermozeamaize | reverse complement strand
GTCCTGACCGCTGTATATGCCATTCTGGGAGCACTGTTCCACCGGGAGAGAACAGGGGAAGGGCAGGAGGTGGAAGTGCCGATGTTTGAGACGACAGTCTCCTTCAATTTGCTGGAGCACCTGTACGGGTTGACCTTCCTTCCGCCGGCGGGCCAGGCCTATTATCCCCGGGTGACGTCGGCGTTCCGTAAACCGTACCGGACAAAGGACGGGTACATCAGTGTACTGGTGTATAAAGACAAACACTGGAAGTCTTTTTTTGCCATGATCGGAAAACCGGAGTTGCTGGAGGATGAGCGATTCAAAGACCTTCAGGCAAGGACCGAGCACATTCACGAATTGTACCAATTGGTGGAAGAGGCCTTGCAGACGAAAACCACCCGTGAATGGATGGACCTGTTGGAAAAAGCGGAAATACCGGTAGCGCCTCTGCATGATGTGGAAGGGCTGCTCGAGGATCCGCACCTTCAGCAGATCGGTTTTTTTGAAAAAGTGGAGCATCCCACAGAAGGAACGATCCTCAATATCGGCTTTCCTGTCCGCTTTTCCCGGACGCCCGCCCACACGCAGCGCCTGGCCCCGCGGCTTGGCGAACACAGTGTGGAGGTCTTGCGGGAATTCGGCTTCCAGAAGGAGGAAATTCAGCAACTTCTTCATGAGGGTGTGACCATCAACCCTGCTGGAGATTTGGCATGATCTGGACCATCTTTATTATTTACTTTATTCTTTAATTTAAGAAAAAACGGAAATCCGGGGTCCGGAACTTGAAAAAAGCGCTGGCTGATAAGCAGATGAAGGCGGATGAAGAAAGAAAGATAAAGTCGATGAACATGTGATGGAAAAGAGCGTGATGATGTGATGAAACTGTTTCGTACATTGTTGTTTGTGCCGGGTTCCAAGCCGGAGTGGATCGCCAAGTCGGCTGATTACGGCGCGGATGCCGTCATTCTGGATTTGGAGGACAGTGTTCCGTCCCAGTTGAAGGCAGAGGCGCGCAGCCATGTGGCAGCGGCCATTCCAGCCTTGCAGAAGAAGGGACAGCGGGTCTACGTGCGGATCAATCATGATGGCGGGCCGGATGAAGAAGACTTGAAAGCCGTCGTGCTTCCGGAGCTGGAGGGACTGGTCATCCCGAAACTGTATGGTCCGGAAGATGTGCAGAAGATCCATGCGTGTCTGACGCAAGCCGAACGAGAAAATGGCGTGGAACCGGGCTCCGTTGCGCTAATCCCCACCCTTGAGACGGCGCGTTCCATGTTGCTGGCTTATGAGATAGCCTGTTGCGAGCGGGTGGTGGCGATTGTGGCCATCAATGCCAAAAACGGGGATGCGGCAAGAGACATTGGCTATCAATGGACACCGGAAGGCCTGGAAACGTTGTATATCCGTTCAAAGGTGGTATTGGCCGCCCGTGCTGCCGGTGTCCATCCGCTGGTTGGCGTCTGGCAGGATGTGCATGATCTGGACGGATTGCGAAAATCGGCCCAATTCCAGCGCCAATTGGGGTTTGACGGTGAGCTGCTCCTGCATCCTTCCAATGTGCCGGTGGTCAATCAGATGTACGGGTTGACGGAGGAACAGATCCGGTACTACGAGCAGATGATTGAGGCCTATGAAAAAGCGGCTCGCGAAGGGAAGGGAGCCGTGCTGTATCAGGGAGAGCATATCGACCTGGCGCACGTCCAGACGGCCAGACGGATGCTGGAACTGTATAAATCTTAGTCATGGAGCGAAATGAGAGGACCAGATACGTGATAAAGGAGGACAGCCGAATGGGCGGAAAATATTTTGAGGAACTCAACATTGGAGATATCTATCGGCACGCCATCACGAGGACGGTTACGGAAACAGACAACCTGCTGTTTACGACGCTGACGCACAACACACAGCCGCTTCATTTGGACGAAGAGTTTTCAAAATCCACCATGCATGGAGGCAGAATTGTCAATAGCCTGTTCACATTGTCTTTTGTCGTGGGCGTCAGCGTGAGTGAGATGACCCTGGGAACCACCCTGGGGAATCTGGGATTCGAGGAAACCGTCTTCCCGACGCCGGTGAGGATAGGAGACACCTTGCGGGGCGAGACGGAAGTGATCGACAAGCGGGAATCAAAGAAATACCCGAATGCGGGGATCGTCTGGTTTGAGCACCGTGGTTACAACCAGAGGGATGAATTGGTCGTCCGGTCGCGGAGAGTGGGGCTGATGTTGAAAAAGGAGGCTGCAAACCGGTAGAGGCCTCTGAATCACCTGCCTGATGATGGTACAAATCATGTTGGTTCTTAAGGGCTGGCTGGGAACAGATGCATCTGTTTTACAGGCGGCCCTTTTATTGCACGATGCGTTCTTATTTTAATAACATTGATTTTATAGATCTGTTGAATGATGTATGACGTCTTTTTGTATTTCATTTTGTATTTAAATTGGGATTTGACTTGCAAAATTGACATGTGTTATATTGACAACAAACAACTGGTCTGACCACCTGACCAGTTGCCGGTTCTTACGATTCGTTCACATTCCAATTTCATGATTAAGGAGGACGAATGGATTCGATTTTTACGGGTATTGAAAACCAAAAAATCTATCAGAAGATTGTCCAGCAAATTCGTCAGTTAATTGAAAGCGGGCAGCTAAAACCCGGGGATAAGTTGCCGAGCGAGAGGGAATTGGCACAGCTTCTGGGATGCAGCAGGGCTTCTTTGAGAGAGGCCTTTCGTGTGCTGGAATCGGAGGGGGTGCTGGTCAGCAGGCACGGTGAGGGCCGATTCGTCCAAGAGATTCACCCGCTTGTGATGTCATACCGTTTTGATCGCGTGGATTTGCTGAAACGTTCAGCCATTCTTTCGTTTTTGGAAGCGAGAGAGGCGCTTGAGCCCAAGATTGCGGAGCTTGCCGCAACGAGAGCCAAGGAAGAACACATTGTTCGCCTGCAAAGGGCGATTGAACATATGAAAGTGGAACTGAAGGACAGGCAAAAAGAAGTGAGCCAGGACAGCGCGTTTCATCTCGCAATGGCGGAAGCGAGCCAGAACTTTGTTTTTGTGACGATGATGCGCACAAACCTGGCCATCATCCGCCAAGTGAGGGAGGCCACACTGGTTCGTGTGGAGCGTTATGAAAAATCGATAGCGGAACACCAAGACATTCTGGAGGCGATTAAACTCCGGGACGGCCGGTTGGCTGCAGAGATGGCGTTAAGACACATTTTGAATTTAAAAGAAGCGACGATGGCGGCCATCCAAGCTGACAGCAAAGGAGGAAACACATGAGCCGAGCATCTGCAGGGAATCAAGAAAAATTCGGTCCCTTACATGGTGTGCGTATCTTGGATGTTTCTACGATGATTGCTGCCCCTTTCGGGGCGACGCTGTTGGGGGATTTGGGGGCGGACGTAATCAAAGTGGAGTTGCCTGGTAAAGGGGATACACTTCGCAATGTCGGGCCATGGAAGGGGGAGGAGCCGCTGCGCTGGCCAGGTATGTCCCGCAATAAGAAGTCCGTCACGCTAGATATCCGGACAGAAAAAGGCCAGGCATTGTTTAAGCGGCTGTGTGCCAAAGCGGATGTGCTGATTGAAAACTTCCGCCCCGGCACACTGGATCGTTGGAATTTGGATTATGAAACCTTAAAAGGAGTCAATCCGAAATTGATCGTGGTTCGCGTATCCGGTTACGGGCAGACGGGACCTTACCGCAACAAAGCGGGGTTTGGGACGCCTGCGACGGCTTTCAGCGGTTACACCTATCTTCAAGGATATAAGGATCGCCCTCCGGTGTCGCCCTCTTTTTCGTTGACAGATTACGTCACCGGCATTTTTGTCGCCTACGCCACCACCGCGGCGCTGTATTACCGGGATGTGCACCAGGTCCCCGAAGGACAGGAAGTGGAAATGGGGCTTTATGAATCCATGTTTCGTATGATGGAATTTTTGGTTGCAGAATATGACCAGTTGGGGAAGATTCGTGAGCGCAGTCCAGGCCTTGCCGGCCATTCCAGCCCGGCGGGCACCTATCAGACAAAAGATGGCAAATGGCTGGTGCTGGTCACAAGCACAGATCCCACATTTGAACGGTTAGCGAAAGCGATGGGCCGCGAGGACATGTTAAACGATCCGCGTTTTTACACCAATTCTGCCCGCTTAAAAAATGATGATGCCGTGCAAGCGATTGTAAGCGAATGGATCGCATCCCATACGCAAAAAGAGGTTATGGAAATTCTTGACTCGGCCGGTGTTCCCATAAGCCCGATTTACAGCATTGAAGATATTTTTCATGATCCCCAGTACCAGGCCAGGGAGAATATTGTTGAAGTGGATCACCCACGGTTGGGGAAGATAAAAGTTCCTGGGGTCGTCCCCAAATTTTCCCAGACGCCTGGCGCGATTCGTTTCCGTGCGCCTGAGCTGGGGGAGCATAACGAAGAAATTTACGTTCATGAATTGGGACTGTCCCCAGAGGAATTGGCGGCGCTTAAATCCGAGGGAATTATTTGAATGACGGGAGCGGGGAGAAAGTTTATGAAATTGCCTGAAAAAGTGATCATCTGTGACGTCTGTCCGCGCGATGGTTTTCAAATGGAGAAGGAATGGATTCCCACAGATCAAAAGGTGAGGATCATTGAAGCCATCGCCGCGAGCGGCGTGCCGCAGATTGAAGTGACTTCCTTTGTTCATCCGCGGGCCATTCCGCAGTTGAGGGACGCGGAGGAAGTGGTGGCCCGGACCCGCCACCTTGGCGTGCAGTTCCGTGCGCTTGTCCCCAATCTGCGCGGCGCCGAAAGGGCCATCTCGGTGGGAGTGAAGAAGCTGAAACTCATGCTGTCGGCCACCGAATCCCACAGCCGGGCAAACGCCAACTGCAGTGTGGAAGAAGCATTGAACAATATCGCGCAGGTGATCGAGTTGGCGGCAAAGCATGGGGTTCAGGTTGGCGGGTCCATTTCCGTGGCCTTCGGTTGCCCGCATGAGGGCAAAACACCGGTTTCCCAACTTCTGAAGATCATAAAGCGTTACCAGGAATACGGTATTGAAGAAGTGTCACTGGCAGATACGACGGGGATGGGCAATCCGCTGCAGGTGAGCCAAACGCTGGAAGTGTTGCGAGAGCAATTTCCTGATATGACTTTCAGCATGCATTTGCATAACACGCGGGACATGGCGCTTGCCAACGCGATTGCCGCCATGCAACAAGGTGTGACAAGGTTTGACAGTTCCACCGCCGGATTGGGGGGATGTCCCTATGCACCGGGGGCAACAGGGAATATGCCGACCGAAGATTTTGTTCACGCCCTGCATGAGATGGGCGTACAAACAGGGATCGATTTGGACCGGGTGTTGGTTGCGGCCCGCTTGATCCGGGACATCGTGGGGCACGACGGAGGAAGTTTTCTCTTAAAAGCCGGGAAAAACAGCGATCTGCATGCAGCGCCGGAACAGCAACGAAAATTATCCTGACGGGGGGCAGCGTCATGAAACGAGATCGCCATGCTTTTGATTCGCGACAAAAAATCAGAACATCAGCTGGTCCGGCGTTTATTTACAGACTGGCTTCGCTAGAAGAACAAGGAATTTCCTTTATAGCGAGGCTGCCCTTTTCAATCAAGATTCTGCTTGAGGCTGCGTTGCGGCAAATGGATGGTTGCCACATCACGGAAAAAGATGTCTTGAATTTGGCAAATTGGCGACCGTCTTCCAAATCTGTTGAGATTCCTTTTAAGCCGTCCAGAGTTATTTTACAAGATGCTTCCGGTGTTCCCGCACTGGTTGATTTGGCCACCCTTCGTGACGTACTGGCGAAAAAAGGAGTTGACCCCAGCAACGTCAATCCGTTGATTCCGGTAGACTTAATCATCGATCACTCCGTGGAAGTGGATCATTTTGGAACACGAGACGCTGTCGACAAAAATGTGGCAATTGAATTTCGGAGAAACAAGGAACGGTACGAATTTCTCAAGTGGGCCCAGCAGGCATTTAAAAATTTTCGTGTGGTGCCGCCGACCAACGGTATTATTCATCAAGTCAATTTGGAATATTTGGCACAAGTTGTTCATGCCAAAGAAGAAAATGGCCGAGTGGTTTTATTTCCGGATTCAGTAATTGGCACCGATTCGCACACCACCATGATCAACAGTTTGGGCGTTCTTGGTTGGGGGGTGGGAGGCATCGAAGCTGAAACTGCTATGTTAGGCCAAGTGTTGCATATGCTGATGCCCGAGGTGATTGGCGTTAAATTGGTCGGAGCGCTTGCCGAAGGTGTAACCGCTACCGATTTGGCGCTGACGCTTACCCAGGTTCTTCGTCAGAAAAATGTCGTCGGAAAATTTGTCGAATTTTATGGTCCTGGCCTAAGCCATCTATCGCTTCCCGATCGGGCAACTGTGGCCAATATGGCTCCGGAATACGGGGCCACAATGGGTTTCTTTCCCGTTGATCAAGAAACGTTGCTTTACCTTCGAACATCCGGGAGAAGTCCAGAACTGGTTGAACGGGTTGAAGTGTATACCAAGGAACAGGGGTTATTTTACGCAGACACCATGCCGGAGCTCATCTATTCGGAAAATTTGGAGTTTGATTTGTCGACGGTTGAAGCCGTCGTGGCAGGGCCAAAGCGGCCGCAAGACAAGGTGCTTCTGTCCGAAGTGAAGCGTTCTTTTCACGTATCTTTAACCCGTCCAACAAATGAGAACGGCTTTGCTTTGGAGAAGGAGGCAATAAAAACACGCTGTACGGTTCGGATAAAAAACGAAACCGTGACATTGACGCATGGTTCGATTGTGATTGCCGCCATTACCAGCTGTACTAATACGTCCAATCCGATGAACATGATCGGCGCGGGATTGCTGGCCAAAAAGGCGGTGGATAGAGGATTGAAAGTGCCGGCTTACATTAAAACCAGTCTGGCTCCCGGTTCAAAGATTGTTTCCCGCTACTTGGAACAGGCAGGATTAACCCCTTATTTGGAAGCGCTGAATTTTTACACGGTCGGTTACGGGTGCACGACATGCGTTGGCAACAGCGGTTCGCTTTACAAGGAGATCGAGGAAGCGATACGGGAACACCAACTTGTGGTGGCTTCCGTTTTAAGCGGCAACCGTAACTTTGAAGGACGCATCCATCCTTATGTGAAGGCAAACTTTTTAGCTTCACCACCATTGGTGATCGCCTATGCTCTGGCCGGAACAGTGAATATTGACATGCGACGCGAACCGTTGGGCCGGGACCGTGCGGGAAATCCGGTATATTTGCGTGATATTTGGCCGGGGAGAAATGAAATTCAGGCTCTGTTTGATCGATATGTCAAGCGCGATCTTTATCAAGAGGCGTATGACAGCGTCTTTACGGGGAACGAGCTTTGGAAAAGCTTAAATGTTAAAGGAGGGGATTTGTACCAATGGGATGAACGCTCCACTTATTTTAAGCCTTCACCTTTTTTTGCAGGAGCAGAGCCGGGACAGACGGTAAGATCGATTCGAAATGCCAGAGCGCTCCTGGTACTTGGAGATTCTGTGACCACCGATCACATTTCACCGGTTGGATATATTCCCCAAACGAGCGCTGCAGGCCAGTACCTGATGCAGCAGGGGATTGAACCGGAACACTTTAATTCCTATGGCGCTCGCCGGGGAAATCATGAAGTGCTGGTCCGGGGGACGTTTGCCAACATCCGGCTGCGGAACATGTTGGTGAACAAGGAAGGCGGGTATACGCGCCATTTGCCAACCGGGAAGGAAATGAGCATCTATGAAGCGGCGGTAGCGTATCAAAAGGAAAACATTCCGCTTATTGTCCTGGCGGGAAAAGAGTACGGAACCGGAAGTGCGCGGGATTGGGCTGCCAAAGGGACCTACCTGTTGGGAATTAAGGCGGTGATTGCAGAAAGTTTTGAGCGCATTCACCGTAACAATCTGGTTTTTATGGGGGTATTGCCCTTGCAGTTCATGGAAGGGCAAGGTTGGCGACAGTTGGGCCTTTCCGGCGAAGAGCGTTTTACTATACTTGGTTTGGAGCAAGGATTAACGCCGCGCCAACGCCTTGATGTGGTTGCTGAACGTCCAAACGGAGACAAGATTACTTTTAGCGTGCTTTTGCGATTGGATACGACAGCGGAGGTGGATTATTATTCCCGTGGCGGGATTTTAAAAAGCGTGTTGTTGAGTTATCATCAATGACCTTTATGAATATCTGAAAAAAGGGAAAAGGGGAATTTTGGTGTTAATATAGAAGAGCTGCTAGTAATTTTAAGAAATTTTTTATTATATTTTTATCTTGAAAAACAGATAAGTTAATGATATAATTAAAAAAGAAATGCATTTCTTATTATGAAATGATTATGACCGATGATAATTTTTTAAGATTTTTCTGGATGGTTGCGGAACTAGAAAAATAAAAGTGAGGTGAAAAATATTTTTATTTACCCTCATTATGAAATATGTTTCTTATTGCGGAATAAAAAGGCAGTACTTGGAAATATGCCATTGAATGGACGGTTGATTCATTAGGATTCGAGCTTTTAAGGGTTAGCAGAGGAGAATTCATTGTGGTCGATGAAAACCCGGCAACAGATAAGACAGAGAAGAGAGGATTTTATTCCGGCTATATCAACATGGGTAGATATGGAGGAGGAAACATGGGAGAGACGTTGGCCCAAAAAATCATTGCCCGTGCCAGTGGAAAATCGCATGTGTATCCAGGGGAAATCGTGGATGTGAACGTGGACTTGGCCATGATGCACGATTTGGGAGGGCCACGCAGGATCAACGCTGCGATGGAGAAGTTAGGGGCAACGGTTTGGGATCCGGATAAGGTGACGCTTATTTCCGATCACTTTGTGGCCGCAAGTGACAGCACAGAAGCTGCCATATTGAAATTGACGAGAGAGTGGGCAAAGAAACATAACATTAAAAAATTTCATGAAAGAGAAGGGATTTGCCATATTGTTCCGGTTGAAAAGGGTTACATTCGTCCCGGAATATTCTACGTCGGAGGCGATTCCCATTCCACGACCGCAGGCGCATTGGGTTGTTTTGCCATTGCATTGGGATCCACCGATATGCTTGGCGTCATCGTAACGGGCAAAACGTGGGTAAAGGTTCCGGAAACCATTCGCGTTGTGTGGGAAGGAAAGCTGTCCGACGGTGTCATGGCCAAGGACATGATGCTGAAAACGATTCAAACGACCAAAATAGACGGTGCCACCTATATGGCGGTGGAATTTGCCGGTGAAACCGTGCATGGACTGCCTATGGATGAACGGTTGGTTTTGTCCAACATGGCGATTGAAATGGGAGCCAAAGCGGGGATGATCGAACCGGATGACATTGTTTACGAGTATCTTCGGGAACGGGGGGTGGAAGATTACCAACCCGTATTCGCAGACCCGGATGCCAAGTATGAACAGTCGTTGCGGTTTAAAGCTGATGAGCTGGAGCCAATGGTGGCGCTGCCGCATTCTCCGGATAACGTCAAATCGGTCACCGAAGTGGATCCGGTGAAGGTTGATCAAGCCTATATTGGCGCCTGCACCGGAGCCAAATATGAGGACCTGAAAATGGCTGCCAGTGTTTTAAAAGGCAGGCGTGTCGCGGATGGCGTGCGTTTGTTGGTGGCACCAGCTTCAGCGGAAGTGATCCGGCGCGCAACACGGGACGGGATCTTGCAAACTTTGATCGAATCCGGTGCCATATTGCTGCCGACCGGTTGTGGAGCATGTGCCGGTTTGGGAATGGGTGTGTTGGCACCAGGAGAAGTTTCGATTTCCTCGACCAACCGGAATTTTCCAGGGAGGATGGGTCCTGGTGCAAGTGTGTATCTCGCTTCACCCGCCACTGTAGCAGCAACGGCAGTTACGGGAAAAATCTCTGATCCTAGAATCTTTCTGTAGTTTGAGAAAGCGTGGTGTGAATATGAAACGACGTGGAAAAGCTTGGGTGTTTGGCGATAATGTGGATACGGATGTGATCAGCCCGGGGCAATATCTAAAATTGACCGCGGAGGAAGTGGCCAAGCATGTCATGGAAGGAGCCGATCCTGAATTTGCCAAAAAAGTGCAACCAGGTGATATTATCGTGGCCGGGAAAAATTTCGGCTGCGGGTCGAGCCGAGAATCGGCGCCTGCAGCGCTCAAATATGCAGGTGTAGGCGCTGTCGTTGCGGAATTTTTTGCGCGTATTTTCTACCGCAATGCGATTAATTTGGGACTGCCGGTTTTAGAATGCAAGCAAGCGAAAGAAATTGCTGAAGGTGACGAGTTGGAGATCGATCTGGAAAAGGGTGAGATCTACAATGTGACCCAAAACAAAACCTACAGTGTGACCCCTTTTCCCCCGAGGATTTTAGCGATACTGCAAGCGGGTGGTTTGGTGCCTCTTTTGGAAAAGGAACAGAAAAGAGTTCCCTGATGAAATAGAGAGAGGGTTTCTTGCATGACGGAAATACGCAAACGACTCAAACAGCGGCTGGAAGAGAAAACGATTTTAATGGCCCCTGGAGCGTATGACGCGCTGACAGCGATCCTTTGTGAGCGTGCCGGATTCGAAGCCCTTTACCTGACGGGGGCAGGAGTCTCGTACAGCACGCTTGGAAAATCGGATGTGGGTCTTATTACCATGTCTGAAATGGTCAGCAAGGCCACCTACATATGTGAGGCGGTATCCATCCCCGTTATTGCCGACGGTGATAACGGGTATGGCAACGCCATTAATGTGATGCGCACCGTGCGGGAGTATGAACGTGCCGGCGTGGCCGCGATTCAATTGGAGGATCAGGTTTTTCCCAAGCGATGTGGTCATCTTTCCAATAAGAGCTTGATATCCACTGAGGAAATGGTGGCTAAAATTCACGCGGCAGTTGATGCGAGAAGAGACGAAAACTTTCTTATTGTTGCCAGAACGGATGCCCGGGCTGTTGAGGGGCTTGAGGAGGCAATCGAGCGGGCCATAAGATACGAAGAGGCAGGCGCGGACGTGATTTTTGTCGAAGCGCCGGAGAGCGAAGCTGAAATGCGCAAGATTGCCCGGTCTTTGCAGAAACCGTTGGTGGCCAACATGGTGGAAGGAGGAAAAACCCCGATTCTTTCTGCCGAACAGTTGCAGGAAATAGGGTATGCTTTGGTCATTTTCCCCAATAGCGTGACGCGCGTTATCGCAAAAGCTGCCGGTGACTTTTATCGTGAATTGAAACAAACGGGCATTACCACGCACTATTACGAACGAATGCTGCAATTTAAGGAACTGAATCAAATATTGGGTATTGAACGAATTCGCCAACTGGAACAAAAGTATGATGAGCGTAACTTCAAATAGACCGAATTGAGAGGGGGGGATAAATTGGTTTGACTTTGCTGTTGCAGTATTTGGTGGCTGAAATTTTAATGGATATGTTTCGCTTTTGGGCACAAACAATGTTGGGAAAACCGCCACCTTTCGAATCATTTCAGGTCATTATTGATGGATGACAAAGAATTGAACATAAGCTTATTTTGGCATGTAGACAAGGCATCTTAAAGAGAAAGGAGAAGGCGCTTTTTGGCGGATTCGATCAAATCGGTTGTGAAATTGATTAATATTTTGAACTGCTTTTCGTTGGAAAAAAGGGAATGGTCAATAAAAGAGTTGCATGAACAGACAGGTTACAACAAAAGCACCATATACCGGTTGTTGGCAACCCTGCAGGAACACGGTTACATGGAACAAAATCCTGTCAATCAAAAATACTATTTAGGATTTCGTTTCTTTCACTTGGGGAGCATCGTGCTCAATTCGATGGATTTGAGGCAAGCAGCGTTACCCATTATGAAACGGTTGGCGGAAGAAACAAAGGAAACCATTGAATTGAACATCATTGATCAGAATCAGCGCGTTTGCATTGACAAGGTGGACAGCCCTGAGACCGTACGAAATTTTGTCAGGGTGGGAGAACGCAATCCCCTCCATTTGGGGGCTTCGGGCAAGATATTGTTGGCGCATTTGGAAAGGGCGATTCAAAGACAGATTTTGGAAAAATACGGCATTGATCCTGAACAACAGGAGCACATTTTGTCCGAACTTGACAAGATCCAGTCGGAGGGCTTTGTCGTGACGCGAGGGGAGCGCGTCCCGGGCAGTTTTGCGATTGCTGTCCCTATCAGGGATCACACGAACAAGGTGATTGCCGGTTTGACCATGGCTGGTCCGATTCAGCGGTTAACCGACGAGCACCTTAACGATTCCATTCTAAAGGTTAAACGAGCTGGTTTGGAAATATCGGAAAGATTAGGTTATCTCAAACAAAGGGGGTGAAGCATGAAGAAAATAACGTGCTCAGACGCATTCGTTAGAGTTTGGGTCGTGATATTTTGTTAACATTTTGGCCGGTGTTTAAATAATAATCATTGCTTCGTTCAATTTATTAACGTTCTTCCGGTATGCTGTACAATTATCTGTTTTATAGCAAGTGTCCACCCTTGAAAACGCCATCAATTCCCACATAACATCTTGGAAAGTAAGTTGGCACGATTATTGCTAATGACATTATATGAAAGAGATTGTATGAGATGTAAATGTACCAAATCCATTAAAGGAAGGAAGATATACTTGATAGAGTTTGTAGGAATTTCGAAGTACTTTCAAAGAGACGGCCAGGTTATTCCTGCAGTACAAAATGTTAACCTGAAAATTAGGGAGGGAGAATTCATTGCAGTTGTGGGGCCGAGCGGATGCGGCAAGTCCACCCTTCTTAACATGATATCGGGGTTGATGAAGCCGACAAAGGGATATATGACTTATCGCGGGAAGAAAGTAGTGAATGTGAATCCTAATGTTGGGTATATGACCCAGAAGGACAATCTGTTGCCTTGGCGAGATGTTCGTGCGAATATTCGCATCGCGTTGGAAATGCGCAATGTGAGCAAGAAAGAAAGAGACAAATTGGTAGATGAGTATATTGAACTTGTCGGATTGAAAGGGTTTGAGAAGCACTATCCGAATGAAATATCGGGTGGGATGAGAAAGCGGGTAAGTCTTGCTCGTACGCTTGTTTACAATCCGGAAACGATTTTGATGGATGAGCCGTTTGGAGCCTTGGATGCACAACTGCGGCTCATCTTGCAAGGAGAATTGCTAAGAATATGGGACGAGAAGAAAAAGACGGTCATCTTTGTGACGCACGATTTGGAGGAAGCGGTAACATTGGCCGATCGGGTTGTCGTATTTACCAGCCGTCCAGGAACGATCCGGGAGATAAGGAATATTCCTCTTACCAGGCCGAGGGATGTGTTTAAGATTCGTTTTACAGAAGAATTTGGCGAGATTCATTCCGAACTTTGGGGATTGTTAAGCCAGGATGTGATGAAAGGAGGAGAGGTAGGATGAGCGTTGCCAATGTGAATAAAAAGGAAGAGGAGTTTCTTTCTGCTGAATCAATTGAACAAAAAGTGGATGAGGTGATTGAATTACAGGAAGTCAACCCAGGTCGCTCAAAAATGAAGATGGTCCTTGGCCGGTTGATTATATTAGCTGCGGTTTTGCTATTATGGCAATTGTCTTCTGGAACGATTATTGACAGCTTTTTTATCAGTAAACCGACAGAAATCTTTTTCCGATTATACCAGTGGACGATTTCGGGAGAACTGTTTCATCATTTGGCTATCACCATGGAAGAAACCGTCCTGGGATTTATTATTGGTGCCATCGCAGGAGGCATTGTTGGGTTTATATTGGGGCGGATGAAAACGTTAGCAGATATTTGCGAACCTTATATTATGGCCATATATAGTCTGCCTAAAGTCGCATTGGCTCCCCTGTTCATCCTGTGGTTTGGCATCGAGATACAGATGAAAATCGTTCTTGCTGCCGTAATCGTATTTTTCCTTGTCTTTTTTAACACCTTTGCCGGTGTTCGTAATGTGGACCAGGAATTGATCGATGTGATTCGGCTAATGGGTGCCTCTGAGCGGCATTTGCTGCAAAAGGTTGTCCTGCCATCGGCGCTCACCTGGATATTTGTTGGCCTTAAGATTTCAGTTCCTTATGCTTTGATCGGTGCAATTGTCGGTGAAGTTGTCGCGTCAAACCGCGGAATTGGATATTTAATCCAATATTCTTCCTCCCGTTTTGATACAGCTGGAGTATTTGCTGGCTTATTTGTTCTGATGATCGTCTCGACGCTGCTAAACAGTTTGATTGAATTTTATGAGCGCAAATTTATGCGCTGGAAAAATGTTCAGCAGTAAATAGTGAGAAAACTTAAATAAAAACAAAAAATCACTACTAAAAGGGGTGTATTCGTTGATGAAGCGTTTCAAGACTTTGTGTTTAGCCGTTCTTTCTTTTTTGTTGGTGTTGGCTTTAAGTGCTTGTGGCCAGTCCACCTCGGGAGGCGAACAGAAGGGTGGGACATCCAATCAGTCATCCAATCAATCATCTCAATCATCGACTGATCAGTTGATCAAGCTTGAGTTGGCGCAATCGACAGACGGTTTTCTATGGGTTCCGGTTTATGTAGCCAGAGCAAAAGGCTTTTTTAAGGAAGTAGGATTGGATGTAAATGTCACCATTACTGGAGGCGGTTCTAAAACCTTGGCCGCTGTTCTGGGAGGCAGTGCTGATTTTGGTGCCGCCAGTGTGTCAGATGCAATGGACGCAACCCATCAAGGTAAGCCGGTACTTTCTTTTGCTGCATTGATGAATCAATACGGAAGTAACGTTGTGGTGAAAAAAGCGATAGCAGAGCAAAAAGGGATTACAGAAAGTTCTTCTTATGAGGACAAAGCGAAATTGTTGAAGGGATTAAAAGTTGGCGTAACGGCACCGGGCAGCGGCACCGACAGGGTGGTTCGGATGATTGCCGAAAGCGTTAATTTAAATCCCGATAAAGATATGACGATTGTTCCCCTTGGCAGTGGGAGCGCAATGGTTTCGGCTTTTAAACAGGGCCAGATTGATGCTTTCTGCATTTCGTCACCTTCTGCAGAAACGGGCATTATCGAAGGAGACGGAATGATGCTGTTTAACCTGTCCAAAGGTGAGGTGCCAAAGTTGGACGGCATCACCTATACTGCTCTGATTGCAACAGAAGATTATATCAATAAGCATCCTGATATAATCGAAAAAATAACCAACGCCATGTACAAAGCCTGTGAGTTTATCAAAAACGACAAAGAAGGAACAAAAGAAGTGTTAAGGGGCTTTTTTACCGAAGTTGATGAGAAAGTTTTTGACGCCGCTTTTGAAGCCAATTACCCCGCTTTTCCCACCACACCTGTGATAAGCAAAGAGGGGTATGAAAAGAACATTGATTTTCAGGGGATTAACGTTCCATACGAAAAGGGCGTATACTCCAAGTATTTTAAATAGGATAATCAGTCAGAAGAGGAGGCGTGCGATGGACGATATTACCGCTAGTTTAGCGAAACGTGTATCCCAATTATCATTTGAAAAACTTCCGGAAGAGGTTGTGCACCAATTTAAACGAGCTTTTCTGGATTATTTGACTGCAGCGATTACCGGCACGCAGTCTGAGGTAACACGCAATGTTTTGGATTACCTGAAAGATGTTGATAAAACAGCTACTTGCACGGTAATCGGAACGGAACACAAATTATCAGCCTTAAATGCTGCTTTTGTTAACGGAACATCGGCTCATGCCTTCGATTTCGATGACGGTCATACACAAGGGTCCATTCATTTGGGAGGCTGTGTATTTCCTGCGGTGCTTGCTGCGGCGGAGCATCACGGTGCATCCATACGTGCGATTATTACGGCATCAGTGATCGGTTATGAAGTGATGGCAAGAATTGCTGCGGCCATTCATCCGCATGCTTGGCAGAGAGGCTTCCACAACACCCCGGTTACCGGGGTGTTTGGAGCCGCTGCAGCCGTTGGTTCTTTGATGAATCATGATGAGGAACAAATGCTCCATGCATTGGGCTTGGCTGGAAGTTTTTCAGGCGGCTTGTTTGAATTCCTGGGCGAAGGGGCGGACGTTAAACGGATTCACCCTGGGAAGGCGGCAAGAGACGGTGTTTTATGCGCGGAATTGGCAAAAAGAAACATCACCGGCCCCAGACATGTGTTAGAAGGGAAAAATGGCTTTGTTCGCGCGTTTGCGGATGGTTATATCAATTGTGAAAGGCTGTTTTCAGGTATTGGTGAGCGTTTTGAGATTATGGAAATATACTTTAAGCCCTATCCCTGCTGCCGCCACCTGCATGCGGTGATTGATGCGGTGAAAGTATTAAAAGCGCGCCATCTGCTGGACATCGATCAAATCGAAGCGATCGATGTGGGCATCTATCAGGTTGGGCAAAAACATAATCACGTTCAGTGCGAACACCTACTCGATGCGCAGATGAGCATTCCTTGTGCGGTGGCTTTGGCCATAACGCAGGATGAAGTGACTTTGAACAGCTACCTTTCAGGGGCATACAGACAAGCAAGGGTGGCAGCGCTCATGCAAAAAGTTTTCGTGATGGTCGATGATGAATGCGAGGCGCTATACCCGCGCAAACGGCCTGCACGTGTCACGATCAGGATGAAAAACGGGGAAGTGATGACCTGTTTTGTTGAGGAACCGAAAGGCGAGGGGAAAATTCCATTTACGGATGCCGATGTGGAACGGAAGTTTATGGCCAACTGCTCCCCATTATTGGGTGAGAAGTTGTGCAAAAAAGTGCTGGATCAAGTATGGCATTTTGAAGAGCTAAGCGATTTGTCATTCTTAAAGGAATTGGTGATTCCGGTTGATGCTTACACAAAAACTGATTGAGCATTATTTCAATTATCACTGGGACGATATTACCGGAGGGGCGGTCGAGGCGGCGAAAAGAAGCCTGCTTGATACGTTGGGGGTGCTGATTAAAGGCAGCCGTTTTGCCTCCAGCTTGCGGCTGAAGGAGGCGCTTTGCCTGGAACCCGGAAAAACACCCGCTCCTCTCGATTTCGCCTTGTTTTTCGGAACGGCAAGTCATGCCGTGGAGTTAGACGATTTTCACCGGGAAGGTACCGTTCATCCCGGTGTCGTAGTGATACCTGCTGTTTTAGCCGTTGTTTTGGATCTTGATGCACAAGGCGTGAAAATTAACGGCCGGGATATTTTGCGGGCAGTTATATTGGGTTATGATTTGATGATTCGGATCGGGATGGCGGCAAAAGGGAGATTGTATGATAAAGGGTTTCATCCAACTGCGCTTTGCGGTCCTTTCGGCAGTGCCTTGGCCGCATCGCTGCTTTATGGACATCGCCTTGAGCAGGCGCTGATGGCCCAGGGTATTGCGGGAGGAACGGCTGCGGGATTGATGGCCTATAAGGCAAACGGAGCTTGGACAAAAAGGTTGAACGCTGGTGTTGCAGCCCGGACTGGGGTCTTGGCTGCCCGTTTGGCGGGAGTAGGCTTTACCGGTCCGATGACGATCCTTGAAGACCGTTTTGGTTTTTTCCATGCGTTTTCTCCTCAGTACGAAAGAGATGTCCTGGAAAATTTGCACACGCTGGAAATTGAAAAGATTACATTCAAGCCATATGCATCCTGTCGTTTTACGCATGGTCCGATTGAGGCTCTGCGTCATATCCTGGACACTCATTCGATCAATGTGAATGAAGTTGTACAAGTGGAAGTCACCATGCATGAAATGGCCTATAAAGCAACAATGCAGCCGGAGAAACGGAAATATGAACCGGCCACTGCTGTCGATGGACAGTTCAGCATTCCTTATTGTTTGGCAATAATGGCCCTATATGGCGATGTCGGACCCGATTATTTCACAGATGATTATTTATTTAACAGCGAGGTCCGAACCTGGGCCAAAAAGGTAAAAGGTGCAGTTTCGGATGTTTATAATGTTCTGTTTCCGGCACAGAATGCCTGTCAGGTAACGGTTCAAACATTGACCGCCCGTTACCAGCATGAGGTATTAAACGCCAAAGGTGATCCGGAAAATCCGCTGAGCAACCATGATTTGGAAGAAAAGTTTAAACGGCTGACCCGGGGCATTTTGGAATCGGAAGACCAGCGGCAGTTAATCGATACGGTGAAACGCATCGAAGAAATGGATGATTTCCGGAATTTGCTCGAGATCATTGAAAAATTGATATACGACAAAAATTGACATTCATCATGGAGGGGACGAGCAACCATGGATTTTCAATTGACTGACGAGCAATTGGAGCTGCAAAGTTGGGCAAGGAATTTTGCGAAGGAGAAGTTTTCCGAAAAGGCATATACCTGGGAAAAAAAGGGCGAAGTGCCGTGGGAAAATGCCAAAATTTTAGCCCAGCACGGTTTGATGGGGATGACTCTGCCTGAAGAAGACGGTGGTCAGGGGCGGTCTTTGTTCGAGGCGCTGATTGTGATGGAAGAAATCGCCAAAGTATGCCCCCATACAGCGGACATGTTTCAAGTCGGCAATTTTGGTGCCATCAGGCAGGTGGCAGCTTATGGTTCAAAAGAGTTGAAAAAGCGTGTTCTGCCACCCATCCTGGCAGGGGAAAAATTGATCTCCGTCGCAATGAGCGAACCAAATGCCGGATCGGCGACGACAGACTTGCAAACAACGGCGCGCATCGAAGGGGATAAAGTGATAATCAACGGGTCAAAAGTTTTTAACACACACGGTCCGTATAATTCGTTTTATGTCGTCTGGGTGCGTTTTGGAGAGGGAGTTAAGTCATCGGGTGCTGTTCTGGTCGAGCGAGGTGCCCCGGGATTTACGGTAGGCAAAACAGAAACCCACATGTCTGGTGAACATCACTGTGCGCTTTACTTCGAAAATTGCGAGGTGCCGGTTGAGAACATTCTCGTTCGAGAAAATGGGTTCAGAAAGTTGTTTACCATGTTTAATGTAGAACGGATAGGGAACGCGACCAGGTCTCTTTCTCTGGCGCAAGCCGCTTTTGACATGGCGGTCGAATACGCCAAAACGAGACACCAGTTTGGTCGCCCGATTGCCGAGTTTCAGGGGATTCAGTGGAAGTTGGCGGAGATGAAAATGAAGCTGGATGCTGCCAGGCTGTTGTTATACCGTGCCGCTGTCAATGCGGACATAGGCGTGCCAAGTCCGCTTGAAACCGCCATTGCCAAGGCTTACACCAACACGGCGGCATTTGAAGTGGCGCATGAGGCGTTGCAAATTTTCGGGGGTTACGGTTATTCTACGGAATACCCGCTGGAGTACATTTTCAGGCGAGTGAGAGGCTGGATGATTGCCGGGGGAACGGTAGAGATGTTGAAAAATAAAATTGCCGAAGAAGTATTGGGAATGCGCTTCAGCCAAAGAAAAAAATCATCCAAATAAGTGAGGGGCATCGAAGATGAATGTGCAACCAGATCTTGAGGTGAGCAACCAAGGCGATTTTTTGACAGAGTATGAAGGAGGCCAGCTGCTTAAGGCAGCCGGCTTGCCTGTCATACGAGGAGAATTGGCCGTTTCCAAGGAAGAGGCGGCAGCCATCGCGAGAAGAATCGGTTACCCCGTGGTACTCAAAGGCATGTCACGTCAAATCACACATAAAACAGATGCGGGCATCGTCAAGCTGAATCTTAAGGACGAGGCGCAACTGTCGGCAGCATACGATGAGATCATTGAAAATGCCTATCGGTACGACCCGACTGCCAGGATGTCCGGTGTATTGGTGCAGAAAATGGCGCCAAAAGGCGTGGAAATGATTGTCGGCATCAAGAAAGACAAGACGTTCGGCCATTTGCTGGTTATTGGAATCGGTGGAATTTTTGTCGAGGTGCTGAAAGATTTCGCGATGAAGCTGATGCCGGTCACCGACGATGAAGTGGAGGAAATGATCCGGTCTTTAAAGGGGCACAAATTGATCAGCGGCTACCGAGGCGGCAAGGGGATCAATCTAGAACAGTTGAAAAAAATGGTCCAAGGCTTAAACCATCTTGTTCAAACGCGGCCGGAAATTGAGGAGATGGATCTTAATCCCGTTATTTTTTTTGACGATGAGGCAGCCATTTGTGACGTCCGTCTGTTGTTGGGGGAAGTTGGCAATTTTTCCCGGCAAAAGGTGCGGTCGTTGGAGCATTTGGAAAAAATGTTGAATCCGCAATCAATTGCTGTCGTAGGAGCTTCATCGAACGAGAAGAAAAATGGGGGGCGTCTGTTCCGTTATATTGTCGAAAACGGCTATCAGGGAAAATTGTATCCCATTAATCCCAAAGCGGAGGAAATCAGAGGGTATAAGGCTTATCCTAGTCTGAAAGCTGTTCCTGATGATGTCGATTTGGCATGTATCATTGTTGATTCCCGACAAGTGCCGGCTGTTTTGGAAGATTGTATTGAAAAGAATGTCAAAACCGCAGTGATTTATTCGTCAGGCTTTGCTGAAACGGGAGAAGAAGGTAAAAGGCTGCAGGAACAAGTTGTCGCTTTAGCGGAAAAAGGTAACATCCGGTTGCTTGGTCCCAATTCGATGGGTATCGCCAGTCCGGCAATAAATATTTACACGACATTTGGGGCAGCGTTAGAGGCCAAAAATAAAGTTTCCGGCGGCATCGGGTTTGTTTCGCAAAGTGGTGCGATGGGAAGTGCCCTTTTAAGCCGCGCCTGGGAACAAGGAGCGGGATTCAGCCGCTGGATTAGCGTAGCGAATGAGGCTGACCTAACGATTTCCGATTTCATTCATCTTTTGTCTGAAGACGAGATGACCAAAGTGATTTCCGTTTTTATGGAGAACATTAAGGATTATGACAATTTTATAAGTGCGGCGCAAAAAGCATTAGCCCGGCGCAAACCGGTTCTTGTCTTTAAAACGGGTAAATCGACCGTTGGCAAACGGGCGGTTCAATCCCATACAGGTTCGATTGCCGGAGATGATGCGGTGTATTCGGCCGTCTTTGACAAACTGGGTCTGATTCGGGTGAATCACGTTGAAGAATTGATTGATGTTGCCAGAGCATTCGAATGCCAGCCGATACCGAAGGGTAATCGCATGGCAGTTGTGACCGCATCAGGCGGGGCTTGCAGTGTGATTGCCGATTTATGCGAGGAATATGGACTTGAGGTTCCAGTCTTGACCAAAACTGCCGAGGTGATTAAAGATTATATTCCGTCTTTTGGTTCTCCTTACAACCCTGTAGACGTCACAGCGGAGATAATTGCTAAACCGGAAATGTTTAAGAAGGTGTTGCAAGCTCTGGTCGATGATGAGGAGACTGACGGCGTGATCGTGATGTTGACGACGAACGCCGATCCCGGTGCGACAGTTATTGCCGAAGCGATCCTTGACATATTTAAGGCAGGAAGCAAACCGATTGTCGTCGGCCGCTTGGGGGCGGACATCATTGCACCAAATGCCATGGCCGTCTACCAGCGTGCTCATTTTCCGGTTTATCCGACACCGGAGCGTGTGGTTCGGGCCATGCATTACTTGGTCAAGTACAGAGAGGTACTGCAAAAAAGAGGTATAATGGATTAGATGGATTGGGAGGATGGCTATGGAGGAAAAACACCGCCGTTCAGTCAGTCCTTATTGGGATTACATTGGGATGAGAGAAGTTGAATTGAATAACGGGACATCCATCGTTGAACTGCCAGTCATATACGAGATCACGCAAAGAAGGGGCACCGTGCATGGTGGTGTGCTGGCCAGCTTGGTGGATGCCGCTGTCGGGGCGGCCATCCGCTCCTTATTGCCCAGCGGCCAGTCGGCAGTTACGGTTGAGTTGAAACTGAACTACATCCGCCCGGCTTCAGGAACGAAGTTAATCGGTCGGGGAAAAGTGATAAACAAAGGGAAAACCATTGCCGTTGGAGAGGCGCAAGTGATAGACGACCAAGGAAAAGTGGTCGCCGCGGGGATGGCCACTTTTATGATTTTTGCAAATGAAAATGGTTGACGTGCATCCTAATCTATCACCGGGGAGGAATCACAGATGCGGGCAAAAATTCTGATGACTTCGCCTTACCCGCAAATGACGGAGATCATACACGAGATTGCAAAAGAGCTGGAGATTCCTGTCATGGTGATTGAAGGAACAATGACTGAGGCAGCGCAGGCTGTTAAACAAATGATTGAAAAGGAACCATCGATCGAGATTGTGATCAGCCGGGCGGGAACCTACCAGGAAATTGCACGACAGAATATCGGGCGTCCGTTGCTCCATTGCGATAACAGCGACTTTGATATTCTCGAGGCTTTCTGGAGAGCCAAGAAGATAGGTGACAAGGTTGCGTTTTTAACCTTTCAGGATGAACGGTACCCGTATCAGTTTTCAACATTAAAGGAGATTCTTGGCTTCGATATATTTTTGTATCCTTATCAAAACTGGGAGCAGCTGGTCAGTCAGATTGAACAAGCCAAACGCGATGGCATGGATGTGATTGTCGGGGGCGGTAAAAAAGCCATGCAGCTGATTCAGGCACAAGGGATGAAAGGTGTGCATATAGCTACCAGCCGCCGTGCGATTGCCCGGGCTTTATTAAGAGCAAATGAGATTGTCAATTACCGGATAGAGGCAAGAGAGAAAGCGGAACAGCTGCAAGCCATCTTAAATATGACCGGTGAGGCGATTATTGTCACTGACAAGCTGGGGCGGATTATTTATTTTAATCCGTCAGCAGAATCGGTGTTAGGCATACGGGCATCCAATGTTATTGGTTTGTCGCCTCAGGACATTTTGAGTATCTCACCTCTAAATGACATTCTCCAAAGTATTTCTCGTAACATTGTAAAAATTTATGATAATCAGTATGTAGTTGAATTGAAAACCATTGAAATCGAATCAAGCCTAATGGGCAAAATTTTTATTCTAAAGGAAGTAAACAAGATTCAACAATTGGAAACCCAGATTCGTAAGGAGATCTATCATAAAGGCCTGGTGGCGAAGCACTGCTTTGATGACATCATCCATAACAGCGAGAAAATGAAGCAAGTTATCCTCAAAGCCCAAAAATACGCGGAAACCGATTCGACCATTTTGATTACCGGGGAAAGCGGGGTGGGGAAAGAGTTATTGGCTCAGAGCATCCATAACGCCAGTTTACGCAAGGATGGACCGTTCGTCGCCATCAACTGTGCGGCTATTTCCGAATCTCTGCTAGAAAGTGAACTTTTCGGTTATGCTGAAGGTGCTTTTACAGGGGCAAAAAAGGGTGGGAAGCCTGGTGTGTTTGAACTGGCTCATGGCGGCACTCTTTTTTTGGATGAAATTGGGGAAATCTCCACCAAAATACAGGCGATATTGCTGCGAGTGCTGCAGGAAAAAGAGATTATGCGCGTCGGGGGAGACCGGATGATTCCGGTTGATGTACGGGTGATTGCCGCAACCAATAAAAATTTATGGGAAAGTGTACAAAAAGGTTTGTTCAGAGAGGATTTATTTTTTCGTTTGAATGTGTTAAGGCTGCAAGTTCCGCCTCTTCGCGAACGGAAAGATGACATCCCGTTGATTGTCAACCGGCTGTTGCGCCAACACAAGGTTTCAATGTTGACATGGGAACAGCTTCCTGATGCATTGAAACAGTTTTTTCTCGATTATGATTGGCCTGGAAATATCAGGCAGTTAGAAAATGTGGTGGAAAGATTGGTGTTAAATCTGGATACGTTAACGCAGATTGAGGATTTCGTGGAAGAAATATTATATGAAAGAAGCGGAAAGCGTGCCGATTTAAGCGGCGATTTTTGCCGTGACAATTTCTTGCCGATGACAAAAAACGGAAAAATCGTGATCACGCCAAGCAGCATGGAGGAGATGGAAATACAGATTCTTGAACAGATGTTGAAAATGTACAACAACAACCGGAGTCTAGTCGCTGAAAAGCTGGGAATTAGCCGCACAACATTATGGAAGAAATTAAAAGATGTTTCCGGGTGAACGGTACTATATTTCTCAAAGGATGAACAATACATGTATCGATTGTTTAGATTTTCAATCCGAAAAAGGTATGTCATTCTCACGGCTATTTCCGCGTTGCTGTTGCTGTCCTACTTCCTTCCGCCAAGTTTTGGATTGAATCTGGTCCAACAACGTACGCTGTTCCTGCTTATCATCTCCATCGTGATCTGGACAACGGATGTTCTGCCTTCCGGGATCAGCGCTCTTTTTGTCATTGGATTGGAACTTTTCATGGGAATTGCGGAAAACTTTTCTACAGCGATTCAGGGTTTTATGTCTTCAACGATTTATTTTATTCTGATCGTCGCCTTGATCAGCGCGACGATGACCAAAGTCGGGATTGATAAACGGTTGGCTGCCATCATCGTCCGCTTTTCGCATGGGAAAATCCGTCGTGTTGCGCTTAGTTTTTTTACCGCTACCATGGTGTTGCCTGTATTTATACCTTCTGGGAACGCAAGGGTTCATATGTTTGTGCCCCTTGTGGAACAAATCGGCCAGCAATATGGTCCGCAAGCACGCATTCCTTTTCAACGTTTTACGATTTGGACTCTTGGCGGGATCAACCAGCTTGCTACCATGGTCGTGCTCAGTGGCGGGGGGCTGGCTGTTTTAGCATCCCAATTGGTGGCTGAACTCAATGTCCAACTCAACTGGCTGACTTGGTTTCTCTTCATGGCTCCTCCTATTTGGCTGACGTGTATCTTAACAGGACTTATTATGTGGAATTATTGGAAAATAAAGGAAATCCCTTCCTTGCCTTCTCATCCTGCTTCCGAAACGGGAAGTCATGACCGCCATCCTCATTTTTGGCTGGTTACCGTATCGCTCATCGGTTTGATTCTGGCCTGGGTTGTGGTTCCAGAATTTCATGTTTCGATTCTCTTGCCGCCTTTGTTGTTACTGGGTATTCTGGCGATGCCTGGAATTGACTTGCTAAATAACCGAGATTTGCGCAACTATGACTGGGAGAACTTCCTGGTGTTGGGAACAGCCTTATCGCTAGCTGCCATTATCGAAAAGAACGGCACTGCGGATTGGGTGACGGGAGTCATCCTTTCTTTCGTTGGCCAACACCTTCCCAATTGGCTATATCTTTTGGTGTTATTGGTCATCGTTCTGTTCATCAGAATGATGTTTACAAGTCCTGCCGCCGCTTTGACGGTGATTTATCCGTTGGTGAAATCGTATGCCGATTGGGTGGGACTAAACCCTTTACATACTTTATTGCTGACGATCTTGGTTGCAAGCGGAATGTTGATTTTGCCCATACATTCGCCAATTATGTATCTGGTATATCGCACCGGCCACATCAAAATAGGAGAACATCTTTTCATCAGTACGGTGCAACTTTTCTTCACAATCATTGTCGGTTTATGCGCCTACATGTGGTATTGGCCGCTTGTCACAGCGCATCATTAAATAATTATTCGGATTCAAATTATTCATATTCGAAGGATAAACCAAAACAAGGTCATTGTAGGAGTGTTGTTGAAGAAGGAGGCTGCAAACCGGTAGAGGCCTCTGAATCACCTGCCTGATGATGGTACAAATCATGTTGGTTCTTAAGGGCTGGCTGGGAACAGATGCATCTGTTTTACAGGCGGCCCTTTTATCTTCGTTCCTTTCCTTCAAATGCGTATGGCGGGGACGATTTGATTCAGAAATCATGAAATGAACGGATGTGCCATAATATATACATAAATGGAAACAAGTATATATGAATGAAATAATAATATTTTTCGGTATTATAGTTGACAATAGTCTATTAATAAAATAAAATGCTAGTAGAGTAATTAAAATCAATTTAAAATTTGAAACATAAGGAGGAGAGACGATCGTCGCAGGATTCTTGTTTTTATAAACTACATATCGTCACACAATTACTTTTTTATTACTTCATGAAAGGTAGTGTCACCTCATTTGGGTGACATTGGAATGTGACATTCAGGATTAAGAAGTTATGGCGTTATGACGTAATGAAAGCGCTTACACTTTAGAATGTGTTTTGCGAGAAGTGATTGGGAGGGAAAAGGATGAATCGAAGAACGGGATACCGGCTTTTTATCATGTTCCTTGTGTTCGTTTTCTTCATTGGCTGCAGTTCACAACCTGCTTCAGAACAGGGAACCGATGAAAACGGTCACGGCGGAAAAAGCGGGCAAGAAGCCGCTGAGGAGAAGCCCGTCCGTGGCGGGGAGCTGGTGATGGGTTATAGCACCGACGCCAGCAGCTTTGATCCGATTTTGGGAAATGCTGGAAGTGACCATGTGCTGTTGTATCCCGTCTATGATACGCTCATCCGTTTCAACAGCGACTTGCAGCCGCAACCCGGACTGGCCAAATCATGGGAGATAGAAGATGAAAAGACGATCGTGCTGCATTTGCAGGAGGGTGTGGTTTTCCATGACGGGACGCCCTTTGACGCGGAGGCGGTAAAGTTCAATTTGGAGCGGGCCAACTCGGAAGAATCCCGCGTCTCTGATCTGAAGAATCTGGAGTCTGTAGAGGTCGTCGATCCACACACGGTCAAGCTGCATCTGAAGCAGCCAGACTCTTCGATCATTTTGGCGCTGTCAGACCGGACGGGCATGATGGTGTCGCCGGCCGCCGTGAAGAAGTATGGGAAAGATTATGCGCAACATCCGGCAGGAACCGGGCCCTTCAAAATGGTGTCCTATCAACGGAATCATGAAATCCGGTATGAAGCCTTTGAAGATTATTGGCAAGCAGGCTTGCCCTACCTGGATAAGCTGACCGTGAAGATCATGCCGGATGAGAATACCCGGATCAATGCCTTGAAGTCGGGACAAATTGACCTTTCCTTCCCGATGTCGCCGGCCAATTTGGCGTCACTGGAAAAAGATCCTTCACTGGTCGTCAACAGTCATCCTGAAGTGGCCTATCACAAAATTTATCTGAATACCACAAAGCCGCCCTTTGACAACAAAAAGGTGAGACAGGCACTGAATTACGCCATCGATCGGGAAGCGCTTGTCAAAGCGGTGTCCTTTGGCAGAGCGGAAGCGTCTTACCAGCCGTTTCCAAAAGGGTATTGGGCGCATGATCCCGGTATCACGATTCCCTATGATCCGGAAAAGGCCAAGCAGTTGCTGAAGGAGGCAGGCGTTGGGAAAGTTTCCTTTGTCATGCCGTATTTCCCGAGCGGTTCTTACGAACGTCTGGCGCAAGCCATCCGCGGCCAGCTGGAAAAGGTCGGCATTGAGGTGCAGCTGCAGCCGATGGAGCTGACCAAAGGGGTGTCAGAATTTTTCCAGGAGAAACGGCATCCATCCTATTTGTCCCGCTGGACGGGCCGGCCCGACCCGCAGCAGACCGTCAACCTGATATTCAGCAAGGACGGTTATTACAACACCGGGGGACAGTCCACGCCTGAGTTGGAGGAGCTGATCAAGAAAGCGGCCGCCACGTATGAGCAGGATGAGCGGGCCAAGTTGTATGGCGAAATGGCGCGCATCGGCATTTTGGAGGAAGCGATGCACATTCCGCTGCTGACAGAACCGGCGACGGCCGTAATGACCAAGAAGGTGAAGGGGTATGAAGCCAATTTGCTGGGCAAGCCGAACGTTTCCTTCCTATGGGTTCAGCAGTAAGGGATTAGCGATATGGGATTAGCGGTAGGGATTCAGCGGCAGCATTTGAATCCGTGTGCAGCGATGATGCTGTAACACGTGCGATGGGAGTGTCCAGACATGTTTCTCCGTTACTTCATTCGCAGGCTGTTGTATGTGATTCCGATGTTGCTCGTCGTGACACTGGTGGTTTTTTCCCTGATTCTCCTCATCCCGGGCGATCCGGTTGTGGCGCTGCTCGGGGAGAATGCGACGGCTGAGAAGGTGGCCCAGCTGCGGGCTGAGCTGGGTCTGGACCAGCCGATCCTGGTGCAGTATGGACAGTGGCTGCTGAAAGCGGCCCAGGGTGATCTGGGGAAATCGATTTTTACCCAGGAAGTGGTTGCAGAGACTGTGCTGGAACGTCTGGGTGTGACGTTTCAGCTGGTCACTCTGGCCGTCGTCATCTCCTTTGTGTTGGGGGTGTGTTTTGCCGTCGCCTCCATCTGGCGTCCGGGCAGCTGGCTGGATTATCTGGCGCGGTTTATCGGGACCTTTGGTACGGCGGTGCCCAATTTTTGGCTGGCCATGCTGCTGGTCCTGCTGTTCAGCGTGAAGTTGGATATCTTGCCTGCGACAGGGTTTGTCAGCATCCATGAAAGCCCGCTTGGATTCCTACAAAGCGTGCTGCTGCCGGCATTGGCCCTGGGTGCGTTCGGCACCGCCCAGATCACGCGCCAGTTTCGCTCCGCTTTGCTGGAAGTGCTGGATGCCGACTACATTCGGACCGCCTTTGCCAAGGGCCTCGGCCGTCTTGCGGTGATCTGGCGGCACGGGTTCCGCAATGCGATGCTGCCTGTGGTCACCACCGTGGGATTGCTGTTCGGCAATTTGCTTGGCGCGACGGTGGTCATCGAAACGGTGTTTTCCATTCCCGGACTGGGACAACTGGCGGTCAACGCCATCCTGCAGCGTGACTTCACGATGTTGCAGGGAGTGGTGTTGGTCATGGTGACGATGGTGCTGCTCATCAACCTGGTGACCGACCTGATCTATGCCTGGCTGGATCCACGCATTGAGTTCGACTAGGGGGGAGATGGATGCGTCTGGAGCAAGTGATGCGGCGGTTCTGGCATGAACGCTTGGCTTTTGTCAGCTTTTGCTATCTCGTTGTTCTGGTGCTGATCGCCATCTTTGCGCCGTGGATCACTCCGCATGATCCGGATGAGCAGGTGTTGCAAGATGTGCTCCTCCCGCCAAGCGCGGAACACTGGTTTGGTACGGATGAACTGGGCAGGGACATCTTCAGCCGGGTGCTGATGGGAGCAAGGGCCAGCATTGAGGCGGGATTTGTGGCCATCCTCATCCCGGTCCTCATCGGCGTCCCCTTGGGGGTGATTTCCGGTTATCTCGGCGGCGTCGTGGATGACATGTTCATGCGGGTGGTGGATGGCATTTTATCCTTTCCGGCCATACTCCTCGCTCTCGGGATCACCGGCGCCTTGGGGGTCAACCTTTGGAACGCGATGATTGCCATTGGCATTGTGTTCACACCCCAGTTTGCCCGCTTGGCAAGGGGACAGACATTGCAGGTGAGGCAGGAGGCGTATGTGGAAGCGGCGGAGATTTCCGGCGCAGGGCCGGTGTGGATCATGTTCCGGCACATTTTGCCGAACATCATGCCGCCGATTATTGTGCAAATCTCATTCAGCTTCAGTTTTGCCATTCTGGTGGAATGTTCGCTGAGCTTTCTCGGCCTGGGTGCCCAGCCGCCGCAGATCAGCTGGGGCGGCATGCTGAAGGATGCCTACAACATGATTTATGTCAGTCCATGGATGACGATTTATTCGGGCTTACCGATTCTCTTGACGGTGCTGGCCGGGAACTTTCTGGGGGACGGGCTGCGCGTGGCCATCGATCCGAAAATCAAGCGGGTTTGAGAGAAGCGAGCGGAAGGGATGCGTGAAACCCATCACGAGTTGAAAGCGGGTGAGAAGGTGCAGAATCCAGTCCTGGAAGTGAAGCATCTGCGGGCGCTGATTCCCACGCGGCGCGGGGTGATCCGGGCGGTCAACGACGTTTCTTTTTCGATCCAGCCGGGAGAGATTGTGGCCCTGGTTGGTGAATCGGGAAGCGGCAAGAGCGTGACGGCCCTTTCGGTGATGCGGCTGAATGCGCCGGTGATTCGGTATGGCGAGGAGAGCCAGATTCTCTTTCAGGGGAAGAATTTGCTCTCCCTGCCGGAAAAAGAGATGCGGCAAATTCGCGGCAAAGAGATTTCCATGATCTTTCAGGATCCGATGTCCTCCCTGAATCCGGTGCACCGCATTGAAAAACAGCTCATTGAACCGATCCAGCGCCATCAGCAGGTCAGCCGCCACGAGGCGCGCAGGCGCGCGCTGGAGTTGCTCCAGCAGGTGGGGATTTCGGATCCCGAAAAGCGGCTTCGCGATTACCCGCACCAGTTGTCCGGCGGGATGCGGCAGCGGGTGATGATCGCGATGGCGCTGGCCTGCAATCCCTCGCTGCTGATTGCCGACGAGCCGACGACCGCACTGGATGTGACGATTCAGGCGCAGATTCTCAGTCTGATGAAAACGATGCAGGAAAAGACCGGGACGGCCATCCTGCTGATCACGCACGACCTGGGTGTGGTAGCCGAGATGGCGGATCGGGTGCTGGTGATGTATTGCGGAAAAATCGTGGAAGAAGGGGATGTCTATTCCATCTTTGAGCAACCGCTTCATCCGTATACCAGGGGGCTTTTGGGCAGCGTGCCCAAGCTTTCGGGCGGGGACGAACGGTTGGAAGCGATACCTGGCACGGTGCCCCACCCGTTGGAATTGCCCAAGGGCTGTGCCTTTCAGCCGCGCTGTTTTCATGCAACAGAGGATTGCCTGACCCGGGAGCCGGAGCTGACCCGGTGGAGAGAGGGCCGGAAGGTGTCCTGCTGGCATCCGCTGGAGGAAAAATTCGAGGTGGTGTCTCATGGCTGAACCGTTGGTATCCCTGGTGCATGTGAAAAAGTATTTTCCGCTCGGCGGCAGGAAGCGAACCGGGAAGCAGCAGTGGCTGAAGGCGGTGGATGATGTCCAGCTGGACATTTATCCCGGGGAGACGGTGGGGCTGGTCGGGGAGTCGGGTTGCGGCAAGTCGACAACGGGGCGGATGACGGTCGGCTTGCTGGAGCCCACTGCCGGCGAGATCCGCTTTCTGGGCAAGCGGCTGGAGCGAAGCCGGGCCGCAAGAAAAGAGGCCGGCCGGCATTTGCAGATGATCTTTCAGGATCCGTATTCCTCACTCAATCCGCGGATGACCGTGTTTGACATCGTGGCGGAACCGCTCATTTTGCACCGCCAGGGGACGAAAAAGGAGCGGGAGATGCGGGTCCATGAATTGCTGGAGAAGGTGGGGCTTGCCGCCCACCACGGAAGCCGCTTTCCGGATGAGTTTTCCGGCGGGCAGCGGCAGCGGATCGGCATCGCCCGGGCACTGGCCTTGAATCCGAAGCTGATCGTCTGTGACGAACCGGTATCGGCGCTGGATGTCTCGATCCAGGCGCAAATCCTGAACCTGCTCAAGGACCTGCAGCAGGAAAGCGGCCTTTCGTATTTGTTTATCGCCCATGGAATTCAGGCCGTCAGGTATATCAGCCATCGCATCGCGGTGATGTATCTGGGGAAGATCGTGGAGATGGCTCCAAGGGATCAATTGTTTGAGAATCCCTTGCATCCTTATACCCGTGCCCTGTTGTCGGCGGTGCCGGTGCCCGATCCGAAACAGCGGGAGAGGGAACGGATTTTGCTTCGCGGCGATCTTCCAAGCCCTTCCAACCCGCCGCAAGGTTGCCCATTTCACACGCGCTGTCCGGAAGCGATGGAGCGGTGCAAGCGTGAGGCGCCGCCGTTTGTTTCGGTGGCGAAAGGTCATCAGACGGCCTGTTTCTTGTATCATTGACACTCCGCACGGCTAAAGCCGCGGGATTCTTGGGAGCACTCCAGTAATCGGGAGTTCTGCCTTGCGGCACCAAGCGATCCCCGTGTGTCCCACGGTTCAGTCAGCTCAAGCGGACAGGCCCAAAAGGAGCAAACCTTCTCGCAGGATATTTCTTGCGGCATTGACATCTCGATCATGCGTTTCGCCGCACACCGGACATGTCCACTGCCGGACAGACAGGTCCTTCGTCCCGGTGTTTCGGTGTCCGCAGCAGGAGCAAAGTTGGCTGGACGGAAAAACAGGGGACACGATCACCACCTGCCGCCCGTACCACTTCGCTTTGTACGCCAGTTGCCGCCGGAATTCCGACCAACTGGCGTCGGCAATGCTTCCCGCCAGCCGGTGGTTCTGCTGCATGTTCTGCACACGCAAGCCCTCCAGGCAGATCACTTGGTTTTCGCGAATCAGCCGAGTGGACAGCTTGTGCAGGAAATCCAGCCGGGCGTTGCGTACCTTCTCGTGGAGCCGGGCCACTTTCAACCGGGCCTTCTCCCGGTTTCTCCCGCCCGGTTTCCGGCGGGAGAGAATGCGCTGCCAGTGTTTCAGTTTCTCTTCGAGCTTCCGGAGGTGTCGGTGGTTGGGAATCCGTTCCCCGGTGTTCAGGACAGCGAAATGGGTCAGTCCCAGATCAACGCCGATGGCGTTCGTCTTTGGCTCCAGAGGTTGAATCTCCGTGTCCACCAACACCGATACGAAGAACTTGCCCGAAGGCGTCAAACGCACCGTCGCCGAGAGAATGCGTCCTTGCACTTCCCTGGATTTGGCAAACTTCACCCATCCCACCTTCGGAAGCCGAATCCGGTTGCTTTCGATTCGGATGGTTGCCTTGGTGTCCTCTCTGCCGTTGCGTTTGGACGTATAGGACTGTTTCGGGTGTTTCTTACACTTGAAGTGCGGATAGCCTTTTTTCTCCCGAAAGAATCGCTGGAAGGCATCGTCCAACTCTTCCACCGTCCGTTGCAGGGCTGTGGAGTCCACTTCCCGGAGCCAGGGATACTGTTGTTTCAATACAGGCAACTCCCGCATACAGGCGTACTGGTTCAGAGTGGTGCCGTCCCGCTCATAAGCTTCCTTCAGGCGGGCGAGGAAGAGATTGTACACAAACCGGCAGCAACCGATCGTTTGTCGAATTTGCTGTTCTTGTTCTTTTGTCGGATAGAAACGGAAGGAATAGGCTTTGTGCACATCATTCACCCGCGTTTCTTTCACCAGTAGCATTATTGGGAACGCTTGTTCTACATTTTATGGTATCCATTTCCTCCACAAAATACAACACGCTTCATCCTACCCCTATAGGAGTGGGCTTTCACGTAGGATTTCTGTAATGTTATAGTGAGCGTTAAAATGTTAAACTTTTATAACTTTGTTATATTTGCTTAGCTGTCGTCATGATGCATGGATTTATCATACCAACCAGCGTAGGAGGCTCTAGAGATGTCCTGGCAACCGGAGATCGAAGAACTGCGAAGAAGAGAAGCCATGGCCCGGCAGATGGGGGGCGCCGAGAGGGTGGACAAGCACAAGGCCGCCGGAAAACTGACGGTCCGGGAACGCATTGAGCGATTGCTGGATCCGGGCAGCTTTCATGAGATTGGCGCGCTGGCCGGAAAAGGGACCTATGAAAACGGCGAATTGGTCGATTTTCGGCCCGGGAATTTCATCTTCGGGACGGGAAAGATCCAGGGGCGCAAGGTGGTGGTGGGAGCAGACGATTTCACCGTGCGGGGCGGCGCGGCCGACGGGGCGATCCGTGGCAAGCAGGAATATTCCGAACGGCTTGCCCACGATATGCGGGTCCCGATGATCCGCCTGGTGGACGGGACGGGCGGCGGCGGAAGCGTGAAGACCATCGAGGATATGGGTTACACCTATGTCCCGGTGAATCCGGCGTGGGATTATGTCGTCCGCAACATGGCGGTGATTCCGGTGGTCGCCGCCTGTCTCGGATCGGTGGCCGGCCTCGGGGCCGCCAGGGTGGCTGCCTCCCATTTTTCCGTAATGGTGGAAGGAACCTCGCAGTTGTTTGTGGCCGGACCGCCGGTGGTCAAATACGGCCTCGGACAGGATTTGAGCAAGGAGGAACTGGGCGGCGTGCAGGTTCACCGCGCCAGCGGCGCGGTGGACAATATCGCCGGGAGCGAGGAGGAGGCGTTTGCACAGATCCGCGCGTTCTTGTCCTACCTGCCGTCCAATGTGTGGGAGTTGCCGCCGGTTCAGCCGTCTGCCGACGACCCCGGGCGGCGGGATGAGCGGCTGTTGTCGGCCATCCCGCGAAACCGCCGGCAGCCGTACCGGATCCGCGAGATCCTGCCGATGATATTCGACGAGGGGTCCATCTTTGAAATCGGCCGCTTTTACGGCGGCGGTTCGGTGACAGCGCTGGCCCGGCTGGACGGACACCCTGTGGGAGTGATTGCGCCGGACGTGATGGTGGGCGGCGGCTGCCTGACAGCCGAAAGCGCGGAAAAACTGACGCGGTTTGTCGACATGTGCCAGACCTTTCACCTGCCGATCGTCAACCTGGTGGATCAGCCCGGCCTGGCGGTGGGACTGGAGGCGGAACGCAAAGGGACGATCCGCAAGGGAGTCCGGGCGATTGCGGCCATTTACCAGGCCACGGTGCCGATGGTGGAAGTCATCATCCGGCGCGTTTTTGGCGTGGGCGGCGCCGGGATGGTGAACGCCCACGCGCAGCCCCGGCGTTTTGCCTGGCCTTCGGGCGACTGGGGTTCCCTGCCGCTGGAAGGGGGCATTCAGGCGGCTTACCGCCGGCAGATGGAAGCGATGGAGGATCCCCAGGCCTTTTACGAGGAGATGCTGGCCCGCATGGAGCAGTACCGCTCGCCGTTTCGCACGGCGGAGGTGTTCGGCATCGAGGAAATCATCGATCCGCGTGACACCCGGCCGCTTCTCTGCGAATGGGTGAAAGACGCCTATGCTCTCCTTCCACATCAGCTGGGCATCTCGACGCATCCGATGCGTCCCTAAGCGAAGGTGACATGATACGGTACGGTGCCAAGGCGAAGTCTTCAGGTGTCAAGGCAAAGCATGCGGGGGCAAGCGTGCAAGTGCCCAAGGCGAAGCATGCGGAGGACAAGGAGAAGTATACGGGTGACAAGGCAATACAACGTGAGACGGTTGGTGAGGTAGTGAGAGGATTTACAAAAACGCGCGCAAGCGGATAGGGGTGGGTGAACGGAATGGAGGCGCCAATACGGGATGAAGCGTCGTATCTGGCTCACCTGAAAGCGTTGTGGCGTCGGCACTGGCCTGCCCATTTGCCGGAGGAGCCGCATTATCCGTTCGGCGAGATGCCGTTGACCGATTATTTGCGGGAACGGGCCAAGCGGACGCCGGAAAAGCCGTGCGTCATCTTTTACGGAGAGGAAGTGACTTTTCGCCGGCTGGATGAATGGAGCGATCGGCTGGCTTCCTATTTGCTGGCCGCCGGTTTGACCAAGGGGGACCGGGTGGCGGTTTTTCTGCCCAACTGCCCGCAGTTCCTGATTGCTTTCTACGGCATTCTGAAGGCAGGGTGTGTGCATGTGCCGGTGAACCCGATGTACAAGGCCCCGGAATTGCTTCATGTCCTGCGGGAAGTGGAAGCGCGGGCGATGATCGCGCTGGACCGGCTGTGGCCGGTGGTGGAAGAGGCCGCGCGGGAGATATCGGTTCCGCTCGTGTTGACGACCAGCCTTTCCGACTTTTTGCCGGAACAGCCTGCTTTTGCCGTGCATCCGGATCTGACGGAGCCAAAACGAAGGATACCGGGAACGGCCGATTTCATGGAAGCCGTCTTGAAAGCGGAAGATGCACGGGGTCACCTTGGCTCCCGGCCTGAGGTGGCCGTTTCCCTGGATGATGTAGCCGCGCTGAACTTCACCGGCGGGACGACGGGGATCCCCAAGGGGTGCATGCATACGCAGCGGAACATGCTCTATACGGCGGCAGGCGCCATGACCTACACGTATCAGCTGGGGGAAGGGGATGTCCGGCTGACCTACATGCCGGTATTCTGGATTGCCGGAGAGAATTCCGGCGTGATCTACCCGGTTTTCAGCGGCGTGCCGCATATCCTGCTGTACCGGTGGGATCCGGTGGCTGTCATGCAGGCGGTGGAGCGGTACCGGGTGACCTGCCTGGGCGGCGTGATGGACAACATCGTCGAGCTGATGGAACATCCGGAACGGCATCGGTACGATCTGCGTTCCATCCGGACGCTGACGGTCAGTTCGTTTGTAAAGAAGGTGACACCGGAGTACCGGAGGAAATGGCGGCAGATTTCGGACGCGGTGATCCGGGAGACCTCCTACGGGATGACCGAGACGCACACGTCGGACACCTTTACCACCGGCTTTCAGGAGGATGACATGGATCTGAAGAGGCCGCCCACGTTCTGCGGCCTGCCGATGCCCGGCACCCAGTTCAAAGTCGTGGATTTTGATACAGGGGAGTTGCTTCCCCTGGGCGTGGAAGGAGAGATTGTCATCCGCACGCCCTCTTTGATGAAGGGGTATTGGAAAAATCCGGAGGAGACGGCAAGAGTGATCCGCGACGGCTGGTTTCACACTGGGGATATTGGCCTGATCGATGAGTCCGGTTTTCTGATCTACCGGGGCAGGAAAAAGGAAATGTTGAAAGTCAAGGGCATGAGCGTCTTTCCGGGCGAGATCGAAGCGATGATCAGCAAGCATCCGGCTGTCGAGGGCTGTGCGGTGGTTGGAAGACCCGAACCGGACAAAGGGGAGGTGCCGGTGGCCTTTCTTACCCTGAAGCCGGCTTATCAGGGACAGGTGAATGAGCAATCCTTGGCAGACTGGTGCCGGAAGCAGATGGCTTCCTATAAAGTGCCGGAGATTCGGATCGTGGAAGGGCTGCCGATGACGGCCACCGGGAAGATCCGGAAAGAGGAATTGAAAAAAAGCCTTGCCCAGAGCAGTGCATGAAGGGTCGCACTACATGAAGGGTCGCACGAATAGATCATTTCGCGAGTGGAGGGATGGATATGGATATCGCAGCGAGCATGAGCGGGACGGTTTTTCGGGTTCTGGTGAATCCCGGTGACGAAGTGAGCGCCGGGGATGAGGTGATCATCCTGGAGTCGATGAAGATGGAGATTCCGATCATTGCGGAAGAGGGCGGCAAGGTGGAACAGGTGCTGGTCCAGGAAGGAGATTTTGTCCAGGAAGGCCAGACAGTGGTCACCCTGAAGTGATCCTAAATGGATGAATGGAGGCGAGGAGGGGATGGTGCAGGACAGGCTGTTGAATGAATTTATCGAAAAAGAGGAGGTGGTGGTCCGGGTCCTGGAAAAGTGGGCCGATGCAATCGGGGATCGGATCTTTTTCTACTACGGAGAGGAAGATCAGGCCCTGACCTACCGCCAGTTCAACGCGATGACGAACCAGATTGCCCGCAACCTGATGGCCCAGGGAGTGGAAAAGGGGGATCGGGTTTGCGTCTTTTTGAAAAATCCCCTGGTGACCACCCTGGCGATGCTGGGCATCTGGAAAGCCGGAGGCGTATTTTCGCCGGTCAATTTCAACTATCATGGGAAGTTGCTTTCCTATCAGATCAATGATACCCGGCCGCGGCTGATCATCAGCGAACGGGAGATGGTTCCCCAGCTCAATGCGATCAAGGAGGAATTGGAACGGATTCCGGTGATCGTCTACGATCCGCGGGAAGGCGACCATGATTACCATGACCAGCTGCGCCACAACCGGCTGGATCCGCACTTCCCGGAGATCCCGTTTGACCGGATGCTGGAAGGAGATGACCGCAATCTGGACATCCCCCTGCATTACTGGGATACGGCCAATATCGTCTACACCTCCGGGACGACCGGGCCCGCCAAGGGTGTGGTCCAGTCCTACCGGTGGATGCACGGCTACACTTATGGCTTGCGGGTGATGCTGACGCAGGAGGACGTGATCTACAACGATTTGCCGCTGTACCACGTGGGCGGCGCGTTCGCCAATGTGATCCGGGCCTTGTATGTCGGCTGTACCGTCGCGGTATGGGACAAGTTCAGCCCCGGCCAGTTCTGGGAGCGCATCCGGACAAGCGGCGCTTCCACCGCGATCTTGCTGGATGTGATGATCCCTTGGCTGATGAAGGCGGAACCGTCACCCAATGATCGGCTGAACACGCTCAACAAGGTCTACATGCAGCCCTTGCCCCAGTATTATCTGGATGTTGCGAAGCGTTTTGCCTTTGATTTCGTCCTGGCCGGGTTTGGCCAGACGGAATCGGGAAACGGTTTTCGGGGCATCATTCAGGCTCTGGATGCGGATGAAGGCACGCCGCCCGAGCTGTACAAAGGCTATTCGAGAGAGGAATTCCTTCGGATCGCCGAGCGGTACGGGGTGCCCGTGCGGCACAAGACGGAACAGCTGGAGAAAGGATTCATGGGCAAACCCTCCTTTTTCCTCGAGGCGGTCATCCTGAATGAACGGGATGAACCTTGCGCGCCTGGGGAGATGGGAGAGATCGCCTTCCGGCCGAAGGTGCCGTACCTGTTTTTGACAGAGTATTTCGGCAAACCGGAAGCGACGGCAAAAACCTTCCGCAATTTCTGGTTTCACACCGGCGACGCGGGGTACATGGATGAAGACGGAACCTTTTACTTTGTCGATCGCATGGGGAACGTGATCCGCCGCCGCGGCGAGAACATTTCTTCCTATCAGATTGAAGACATCCTCAACGGACATCCGGAAGTGGAGATGTCGGCCGCCTTTCCGATTCCCGCCGACGAGGGGGATGAGGATGAGATCGTGGCGTTTGTGGTGAGAAAAGAGGGAAGTGCGCTGACGGAGGAAGGCTTGCGCCGCTGGATAGAGGCGGAAATGCCCCGGTTCATGTGGCCGAAGTACATCCGCCTGGTGGAGGAAATCCCGCGGACACCGACCAACAAGATCGAAAAATACAAGCTGCGCGAAGAGATTCTCCGGGAAGTGGCGGGAGAGTAGTGAGCGAAAGAGCAGTTTTCGGTAAAGGGATTCCTTTCTGTGACCCCAGCGCTTTTCAAAATAATGCGAATGGAGGGATATCGGATGTCTGGCGTACAGCACCAAGATGAGCAAGCCTATCTGGAACACTTGCGCGCGTTGTGGGAGAAAAACCGGCCATCCTTTTTGCCGAAGGAACCGCACTATCCCTTCGGGGAGGTGCCGATGACCGAGTATCTGCGCAACTGGGCGCAGCGGACGCCGGACAAACCCTGCATCATCTTCTACGGAAAGGAACTCACCTTCCGGCAGCTGGATGATCTCAGCAGCCGGTTTGCCTCTTTCCTGGCGGCCAAAGGGCTCAAGAAAGGGGACCGGGTGGCTGTTTTTCTCCCCAACTGCCCGCAGTTTCTGATCGCCTTTTACGGCATTTTGAAACTTGGCTGCATCCATGTGCCGGTCAACCCGATGTTCAAGGCGCAAGAGCTGCTGTACGTGCTTCAGGACAGTGAGGCCAAAGTGATCGTTACGCTGGATCAATTGTACCCCATCGTCCAGCAAGTGCGGGGAGAATCCAGTCTTGTTGAAGTGGTCACCACCAGGTTCCGGGATTTTCTGCCGGATGAGCCTGCATTTACGGTGCACCCGTCGTTGCTGGCACCCGACCGGGATTGTCCTGGGAGCGTCGATCTGATGCAGACGCTGGCTGAACAGAAGGCAGACTACCCGGATCATGGCGTCGGACTGGATGATGTGGCGGCGCTGAATTATACCGGCGGCACCACCGGGCTGCCGAAAGGATGCGCCCACACGCAGCGGAACATGCTTTATACGTCAGCTACCGCGGTGACCTACGGATTCCGGCTGACGCCGGAAGATGTGACGCTGGGGTATCTGCCGGTCTTCTGGATTGCCGGGGAGGATGCGGGCGTGCTCATCCCGGTCTTTAACGGTTCCACGCACATCCTTCTGGCGCGCTGGGATGCCAAGGCTATGCTGGAGGCCATCCACCGGTACCGACCAACCTTGACGGGCGGAATCGTGGACAATTTTGTCGAGTTGATGGAGCGGCCGGATGTGGGAGCGTATGACCTGACTTCGTTGCGGGATACCTTTGTCAGTTCGTTTATCAAGAAGATGAACGTGGACTACCGCCGTCGCTGGAAGGCGCTGACCGGCTGCATCATGCGGGAGGCCGCCTACGGGATGACCGAAACGCATACCGTGGACACCTATACGACCGGATTTCAGGATGGGGACAAGGATCTCTTGGGCCGGCCGGTGTTCTGCGGTTTGCCGATGCCGGGAACCGAAATCAAAATCGTCGATTTCGAGACGCGCCAGTTGGTCCCGCTGGGACAGGAAGGCGAAATCGCGATTCGCACACCATCCTTGTTGAAATATTACTGGAACAAGCCGGAAGAAACCAAAAAGGCGCTTCAGGACGGGTGGCTGTACACGGGAGACATCGGGATGCTGGATGAAGAGGGCTGTCTGCATTACCTCGGCAGGAGGAAAGAAATGCTCAAGGTGAAGGGGATGAGCGTCTTTCCGTCCGAGCTGGAGATCATGATCTGCAATCATCCGTCCGTGGAGGGATGCGGCGTGATCGGCGTGCCGGACGAGGAAAAAGGCGAGGTGCCGGTGGCTTTTGTCAAGCTCCGTCCCGAATTTGCCGGGAAGGTGGGCGAGAAGGAGCTGGAAGACTGGTGCCGGGAAAACATGGCCGCCTACAAAGTGCCACGGGTGAAGATCCTCGATGAGTTTCCGCTGACCGCTACCGGAAAAATCAAGAAAGAGGAACTGCGGGAGTTGGCATAATCCGGAACAAAAGCAAGAAGCATAGAAAGCAGCAAAGGGTGATGACGCAGCATGGAAATACACAGCATGGAAGAACAGACATGGGAACAACTCCTCGAAGCATGGCAGCGCCGCAGGGCGGTTGCGGAACTGATGGGCGGCGCGGAAAAGATTGCCCGCCAGCACGAAAAGGGGCTGCGCACCGCGCGGGAACGCATTGAAATGCTGGTCGATCCGGGGACTTTCGTTGAATTCGGCGCGTTCAATCATCCGGATGTTCCCGGAATGGAAGCGTCCCACTTCGGCGACGGGATGATCTGCGGCCTGGGCAAGGTGGACGGGCGGCCCGCCGTCATCGAGGCGGCCGACAAGACCGTCTTTGCCGCTACCGGGTCGTCGGTGAATGGACGCAAGAAGCGGGCGATGCACGATTTTGCCGTGCGGAATGGATTGCCGCTTTTCCATCTGATGGAAGGCGGAGGATTGCGGATGCCGGACGGGATGGGGTCGGACGGGATCAGCGACAAGATGATGCCGCTCTACATGTTGCGGCACAAGCGCCGGGTCCCTTTTCTCACCGCGATACTGGGTGACAGTTACGGCAGCCCCACCTGGCATGCGGTTTCCTCCGACTTTACCGTTCAGCTGAAGGGAACCTGCATGGCGGTGGCCGGGCCCCGGATGCTGGAAGTGGCCACCGGTGAGAAAATCGATGAAGAGGAACTGGGAGGCTGGCGGATTCACGCCGAGTTGACGGGCCAGATTGATCAGGCCGCCGATACGGAAGAAGAGTGTATTGAGCTGATGAAGCGGTTTTTCCGATTCATGCCCTCCCATGCCGGGGAGGAACCGCCCGTTCAGGAGACGGAAGACGATCCCTGGCGCAGGGTGGACGAGGTGCTGCGTATCGTCCCAACGAAGCGCAACCGCGCCTATGACATGCGGCGCCTGATCCAGACCATCGTCGATGACGGGTATTTTTTCGAGCTGAAGCCCCTGTTCGGGCGGGCGCTCATCACCGGTTTGGCCAGCCTGGGCGGGCGCGTGGTGGGCATCATCGCCAACCAGCCCCTGTTCAACGCCGGCGCGGCCGGTGCGGATGAGTGTGACAAGGCGACGGAGTTTATCTGTCTTTGCGATTCCTACCACATTCCCATGATTTTCCTGCACGACATTCCCGGTTTTCGCGTCGGCAGCACCGCGGAACGGGCAAAAATCGCCACCAAAATCATGGTTTGGAATCAGGCGCTGGCCTGGTCCACGGTGCCCAAATTGTCGGTGGTGATCCGCAAAAGCATCGGCGCCGCGTACAGCAACATGTGCGGTCCCGGCATGGGGGGAGAGCTGGTCGTGGCCTGGCCGAGCGCCGAGATCAATTTTACCGGCCCGGAGGTGGGCATCAATGTGGTGTACGGACGGTACCTGGAACAAGTGGAAAACCGCGAGGAGGAGCGAAAGCGGCTGCTGGAGCGATGGTCCTTTGACAGTTCCCCGTACAAGGCGGCCGGAAAACATCTGATTGATGACGTGATCGATCCCAGGGAGACGCGGAAGTGGCTCTGCCAGACGCTGGAGTACGTCTTGGCGAAACGCGGATCGAAGGGCCAAAGGCTGCTGGCCCACTGGCCGACAGGGTTTTGACACCCAACAACATCCGCCTTATGGATGCCGAAGCACGATGAAAGGGCTGTCCCAACGCTCGCTGAAGCGAGGGGACAGCCCCATTGTTGGTTGTTCGGCAAATGGAATGGACCAAATGGAATGCCTGGTTATTTAAACTTCGTGATGACGTTAAAGCCCAAGGTTTTGTAATCGGTCATCTCCTGCAGAACGTTGCTGGCTTCATCCAGCGACACCTCACGGGAGACCAGCGATTTTGGATTCAGCTTGCCCTGAGCGATCAGGGCAAGCAGGCCGTCGTATTCGGTGTGCGGGTTGCCGATGCTGCCCACGATTTCCAGTTCCTGGGCGGTCACCGCATCAATGGGCAGGACGACAAAGCCGCCTTCTTCCGATGTTGTCAGGCCGATCTGGACATGACGTCCGCCCTTTCGCAGGCACAAGACGGAGTTGAGGATGGTTTCGCGAATCCCGAGCGCCTCGATGGAAGCGTGCGCCCCGCCCTTGGTGATTTCCTTCACGGCTTCCACCACGTTTTCCTTGCGGGCGTTGATCGTTGCCACCGCCCCTTCCTGCCTCGCTTTCTCCAGCTTGGCCTCGTCGATGTCCACGGCGATCACCAGGGCGCCGATGGCCGTGCCGACCTGGATCGCGGACAGGCCCACACCGCCGGCTCCGTGTACGACCAGCCAGTTCCCCGGGGCAAGGTTGGCCCGGATCACGCCATGATAGCCCGTCATGTAGCGGCAGCCAATCGCCGCGGCGGTCAAGGTGTCCACTTCATCCGGCAACTTGATCAGGTTGAAGTCGCCATTGCGCACGCAGACGTATTCCGCATAGGATCCGTCGTAGCGAAATCCGAATATGGCAATGTTGTCACAGCGGTTCGAATGGCCGCTCCGGCAGTTCGGGCAGTGGGAACAACCTTCATGGAAAGGAGCGGTGACCCGATCGCCCGGTTTGAAGTTTTTCACCTCGGCTCCAACGGCTTCCACCACGCCGCCAAATTCGTGTCCCGGAATGATCGGAAGTTCAGGTTTCAGGCCGAGCCAGGCCCAGTCTCCCATCCAGGCGTGCCAGTCGCTCCGGCAGATGCCGCTGGCTTCGACGCGGACGATGACGTCTTTTGGTCCCGGCGTCGGATCGGGCACCTCACCGACGCGCAGAGGCTTTTGGTGCTCTACAATTTGCGCTGCTCTCATGAATATCCTCTCCCTTGAAAAAATTGCAAAATCATCCCCGATATGCAACCGTAAACTGTTTTATCTATTTATTTCTCATTCATAAATACTTATTCTCCCAATTTTATCTTAATCCATTTTTTGAAAAACTTCAATCAATAAATAAAAGTGATACGACTGACAGAACATTTTTGTGTAAAATATTTCGATGAAATGGTAAAATTGGATTTGATATAATGTTTAGTAATAAGTAATGAAAGCTCATGGAAGCCTTTTAGAAGCAAGGAAGGGAGTATGCAGGATGGAGGACCGTGTCAATGCGAAGATGTTCTGGGCGTATATGCTGGTGGGGCTGTTGCTGGTACTGATCTCGCTGGGGTTTGGCCGGTTGTCCTACGGGGTGGTCATGCCTTTCATGCAGGAAGGCCTTCGCTTGAGCTATGCGCAGGCGGGATTTCTCGGAACCATCACGTCACTGGGGTATCTGGCGACGGTGCTGTTGGCCGGGTGGCTGGCGGCGCGGTGGGGGAACAAACAGACCGTTGTGCTGGGATGCAGTCTGCTTGTATTGAGCATGTTTGGTTTGTCATCATCCAACGGCTATGGTGTTGCGATGGTTGCCATGTTTGGGGCCGGCGTGGGCAGCGGGATGGTGTTTACGCCAGCCCTGTCGCTGATGGTGGGTTGGTTTCCCGAGCGGCGCGGGCTTGCGGCCGGGTTTTTGATGAGCGGTACCGGCCTGGCGATGGTGCTGTCCGGTTTAATCGTGCCGGCGGTGAGTACCGGGGTGGCAGATGGATGGCGCTGGGTGTGGAGGGGATTTGCCGCCGCTGCGCTGCTTGTCTTCCTGCTGGCGGTCTGGTTGCTGCGAAACCCGCCGTCTGCCGCTTCCGCCGCCGCGCGCTCCGGCGGCCTGTCTATTTCCGAACAGGTGTACAGGAATCCGGGGGTGCTCCGGGTGGCCGGCATGTATTTCAGTTTTGGCATTGCCTACCTGGTTCCCTCCACCTTTCAGATGAGTTATATGCTGGCCCAACAGATCGCCTCCACCACTGCAGGGATGCTCACCGCGATGGGCGGTGTGCTGTCGCTGGCCAGTTCACCGGTCTGGGGGTGGGTTTCCGATCGCATCGGCCGGCAGCGGACGCTGGTGGCCGCCTTTGCGACGGTCATGGTGGCGCTGCTGATTCCGGTGCTTTACCCCAAATTGCTGGGATTTTTCCTGTCGCAGCTGTTGTCCGGAAGCACGATTGCGGCGATCCCCGCCTTGATTCAGGCCTCTGCCTCCGAGCAGGTACCGCCGGTACTCGTTCCCGTGGCCCTGGGATATGTGACGATCTTCTTTTCCGTGGGCCAGCTTGTTGGTCCGGGGTTGGGCGGCTGGTTTATCGACCATGTGATGGGATTTCCAAGCGCCTACCTGTTTACCATTCTGATGTTGAGTTTGGGATTGGCACTGGCTTACGGCATGAGAGCGCCGGCCAGAGCACACGAGGAAACGAGACCGTTGGCGTCAAGGACCGACGAACTCCACCGGTGAGGATGAACGAACGGTCAGGGTATACGTGCCTTTGCCAAAAAGGCGCTTTTGCGCTTGTGGCACCACCGGAGTGGCATTCACTTCCTTCTCTTCCGATCCCGGCGGGGAAAGGGTCACCGGTTGCAGGTGGAGCAGCGTGAAGTCGGCATTCCTGCCGGCGGTCAGGAAGACGCGGCTTTCTCCTTCGATGGTCCAGTTGGCCCGCATTTCCTCAGCCTGTATGTCAATCCGCCCGACATCTTGTTCCAGGATGAGCGGGAGAGAACGGGGCACGTAAAGGGTGACTTCATGTCTGTCATCCGAGTGCCGGAAAGCGGAGGGCTGAGGAAGTTGGTGCAGGGTCAGGTTTAGCTGGCCGCCGACCCGTTCCGCCGTATACAGACCGCCCGTAGCCTCCTCTGCTTCTTCCTTGGATCCGGCGGTGATGGAACCGCTGCTTAAAAGGACGATTTCTTTTCCTTCGTACGGGATCAAAGTGGCCTGTGGTCCGGGGCTTTTGATCCGCAACAGGGTTGTCCCGTCCTCCAGGGAAATCTCCTGCCGATGTTGAAAGGGATATTGCTGGTAGGTGAGCAGTTGCCTTCCTCTTTCCAGGATGCCGCTGGCCTGCACCATGTACAAGCCGCCGCCTGCGATGAGCATCGCCAGGACAATGAAGATGCTGAACCCATCGTAACGGAAGCGTTCCGGACGGATGAAGTTGGCGGCTACAATCTCGATGCCGAGAAGGATCAGGATGAGCGGCCACCACTTGAGCAGCCATGGGGGAATGACCGCCTGGGTGAACAGGCTCCAGATCATCCCCAATCCCGCAAGCATCAGACTCAACCCCATCGAAAAACTGCCCACTCGCCAGGTTTTCATCCGTCTTCTCTCTCCTTTTTCGCCATTTCATGGACGCTTGCGTTCTCTTGCCCTGCTTTCCGTTCCCCGGCTTGGTTCTCATCCTGACGATCTGGCAATCGATTCCCCTGAATCATCCGCAAACCAAAGAAAATGAGCAGGATGGAGACGAAAAAGGTTTCCACGTAGCGGGAGATGGCGTACCAGCCGATATAGAGAAATTGATCCACGATCGGAGCCAAGACATTGTAGAAGATGAGATATGCCCCCAGGAAGATCAGGCCGTACCCGATCCAATGACGCTTGATGCCCAGCGTTTTCCAGGGGAGTGCCGGCTTGTCTTCCACCTCCTGCCCGTCGTTGATGTGTTGCGCCATTTGCAGGGCGTCAAAGAGACTGAAGAAGAAAATCAGCGGCACGGCGAACAGGAACAGTTCGTTGCGGAACAGAAATGTCAGGAAGAAGACACCGAAAAAGGCGGTCAACAGCTGCATCCCCCTGCTCATCAGTCCGAGGTACAGGTGTCCTACGCCGGGGATGGCGGAGAGCAGAAAGGTCAAAAAGGTGTTCTTTTTTCGCACGAGCTTCACCTCGCTTGGTGGTTGTCCGAATGTGCTCCAGGTTCAGGGGGCAGCAGGGAGCGCATCCATGTGCTGGATGAGTCGATCCAGCGGTTCAGGGTGTCGTCTAAAGTCTGGTGGATGCCGGATTCCGGCAGACGAGCTTGCGTCATGGGCATAAACAGGTTCTCGCCGATCCAATGAATGGCGCCGGAAGCGGTCAAAAACAGGGTGATGGAGGCGGCCACCATGTAGTGGAACCAGGCCTTACGGGCGGCGTTCCAGGAACGTGCGCCGGTTTTGCGGGAGGCAACAGGCGCAGGCGCAGGACCTGCATGCGGCCTGGCGGAGAAAGGATGCGTAGGCCATGTTTGCAGGAGGGAGCCAAGTTCCGGGAGCGGCAGGGTATCCACGGATTCCCTGTCGATGGCCTGTTCATATTTCAGGAGGCAGTCGTAGCAAGTATACAGGTGTTCCTCCATCTGCTCGCGCAGAGCTTCTGGAAGCCGGTCGGCCACGTAAGCTTGCCAGTTATCGAGCGTGTATGGGCATGACATGTGTTCAATCATGGCGTATCCGCTCCTCCCATCGTGTGCGGAACAGGCGTTTGGCCCGGTGCAGCCGGGCAGCCACCGTGTTGACAGGCAGGGCTTCCGCTTCTGCAATCTCCTGATAGGATTGATCTTCGATATAGTAGCGGTAGAGCACGGAACGGTATTTGTCCGGCAACTCCTCCAGAATGGCGGCGATCGCCGCTTTTTCCTCTTCCCGGATCAGCGCTTCCTCCACCGGCTGGTCAGGCTGTGTTCGGCTGAGGATCATTTCCGCCTCTTCCGCCGAACCGGCCTTTTCCTGTTTTGTCTGGCGCCGCTGCTTGCGGTTCCAGTCGATCGCCTTGTTGACGGCAATCCGCGTGATCCAAGTCTTGAATCCTTCGGAACGATAGGTTGGAAGGGAGCGATAAATTTGCCACAGTGTTTCCTGCAAGACGTCTTCCGCCTCTTTGTCCTTGCGGACAATCCGCAGGATGGAAAGGTAGAGGTGCCGATAATAACGCGTGATCAGTTCCTCAAAAGCTTTTTGTTCCCCCTGTAAGGTTAATTGGATCAGTTGTTCATCCGAACGCATGGCACGCTCCTTTCCTCTCCCTCTACCTTCACCACCCATAGACGAAGCAGGGGCAGGATAACTTTCATTTTGACAAACATTTTGCTTCCCGGCAAAGCGGTTCCTTGGCTCAGGAAGGCTTGCGCCACGCAAGCGCGAGGAGCAAAAGGACCACCCCGTTAAACAGGGACAACCAGCACACCGTCGCCAGGTGCAGGTGCGGCGGGACCATGTAGACCAGCATCGCCCCCATCATGCCGCCCATCAGCCCGGAGAGGATGCCGTTGAGTATCTGGGGGATGCCTTGGCGCAATCCGGCCAGCAAGCCGACCAGGGCTCCGATGTACATGCCGGTATGCGCCCCTTGAAAAAAAGCGGGGAACCAGAATGCCGTCACACTGCCGAAACCAAGCCCCCAGGCCATACTAAAGGACATGGTAAAGATCATAGAATGATCCTGATGAAGCCCACGTTTGGCATCGAGGGCGGGGATGAGGAATCCGATGCCAATGGCGATGTAGAAAATGGTGATGAGCATAGCCATCTGTCATCCCTCTGTTCCTTTATCCTTTCCAGGCTGTCCAATCCTTGGCCGGTTGGACATTCTGGGTTGGACGATTTGCTGTACATGTATATGGGCATGTCTGGGAAAACATGATGGCGTCGCAGCATGCGGATAGATGGGGGTGGGAGGTTGTTGTATCTTTTGTTGTCGCAGTTCAGTGCCTGGGTGAGCCAGCCGGTCTTTACCCTGAACGAAAGGAGCAACGTGGCGCTGTTTTCCGCTCTTCTTCTCGGTTTGATTGGCGCGATGGCTCCTTGCCAGCTCTCGGCAAGCGTGGGGGCAATGACCTATTTTGGCAACCGCCAGATGCAAAACAGTCATGTTTCCTGGCGGGAAATGATCTGGTACTTGGTCGGCAAGATGACCGTGTATACGTCGCTGGGACTGCTCTTTTACCGCATGGGGCGGAACTTTTCAGTGGAGACGGCTCCCGTTTTGGGCTGTGCCCGCATGTTGCTGGGGCCGCTGCTCATCCTGATCGGCATCTTTCTCCTGGGTTGGATCAGGCTCCCTGGTGTGGGAGCGCGGTTCTCTGCCGCATTGAATCAGTGTGCCAGGAAGTGGGGAGGAAATTCAGGCGCTTTTCTGATGGGGGTGGCCTTCAGCCTGGGCTTTTGCCCGACGATGTTCTGGCTCTTCTTCGGCTTGCTGATGCCCTTGACGATGGATGTGGAGTATGGCCTGATGTTGCCGCCGCTTTTCGCCGTTGGGACGGCTTTGCCTCTCCTGCTCTTTCTCGGCATTTCCTATGGCGTGGGGCGGCACCGGTTGCCGATCCGGAAGGCGCGTCAAGTAGGCCGTTGGGTGCAGCAGGTGGCGGGAGTTTTTTTCATTCTCTTGGGGATAGCGGACATGATGATCTTCTGGGATCACATGCTGGCCTTCTGTGCGTTTTGAAAGGAGGCCGTGGTCCATGCGGCTTGCTGATGATGGATATCGAGCGATTGAGGTCGGCCGCTTGTTTGATGAGTGTTTGCGGCAGTTGACACGGCCAAACGGATCGGGTAGGATAAACCTTGAATTCGAGATAATTGCTGAAGGATGACTGTGGATGGCTGATGCGCATGGAATGCCGAATGATCGATCGCTTAAACTGTTTGTCGTCTTCTCACGGGCCTATCGGGCCATCTCGGATCGGGTCATGGAAGACATCAAAAAGCATGGGCTGAACCCAACCGAGTTTGCCGTTCTGGAATTGCTGTATCACAAAGGGCAGCAGCCGATCCAGCAAATCGGCAAAAAGGTCCTGCTGGCCAGCGGCAGCATCACCTATGTGGTCGACAAGCTGGAGTGCAAGGGTTTCCTGGAGCGCAAGCCCTGTCCCAGGGATCGGCGGGTGATCTATGCCGTGATTACAGAACAGGGCAGACAGTGGATGGATGAGGTGTTTCCCATGCATCAGAAAGCCATCCGACAGATCTTTGGCGGCCTGACGGAGAATGAAAAGGAAGCGATGATCGCGATGCTGAAAAAACTGGGCTTTCATGCGCAGCATTTGTCCGAATGACGGGTTCAGCAAATTTTTTCCTACATATCTCGAATTCGTGTATATTTAAATAAGAAAATATGATTGTGATTATCTCAGATTCAAAGCGATGAAGAAAGGAGCGAACCAAATGTCACAAATCAACCTGGCTGTGATTTACTATTCTTCGACGGGCACGAACTACCAACTGGCGCAATGGGCGGCCGAGGCGGCAAAAGAGGAAGGGGCCGAAGTCCGGGTGCGGAAAGTGCGGGAACTGGCACCCCCGGAAGCGATTGCCGCCAATCCGGCCTGGCAAGCGCACGCGGAGGCCACAAAAAATGTGCCTGAAGCGACGCTGGAGGATCTGGACTGGGCGGATGCGATCATCTTCAGCGTTCCGACCCGCTTTGGCAACCTGCCGTCACAGATGAAACAGTTTCTGGATACGGCGGGCGGACTGTGGGCGCAGGGAAAACTGACCAACAAGGTGGTCAGCGCCATGTCCAGCGCACAGAATTCGCATGGCGGGCAGGAACAAACCATTCTTTCCCTGTATACGACGATGTTCCATTGGGGAGCCATTGTGGTGGCACCGGGGTATACGGATCCCATCCAATTTCAGGCAGGAGGAAACCCATACGGTGTCAGTGTGACGGTCAATCAGGATGGCAAGATGGTGGAAGATGTTGAGGCGGCTGTCAAGCACCAAGCCAAACGGACGCTGATGGTGGCCCGCTGGGTGAAAGCGGGAAGCCAACAGGCGTAAAACAAACCTGCCGGCTGAACGGGCACTGACAGCGGTCACGAAAAAGTTGCCCATAGTGTTATCCATGCGCTGCTCCTTTTTCAGGGGCAGCTTTTTTATTGCCGTGTTCCTTCCTGCCTGCCATGTTCTTTCCTGCTGCTCTCCCATGAAGTTCGGATTTTTTCCTGATGCAATGAAGGAAAACCCCTACATTTTTCGGAATCGTATTTGAAGTGTTCATCATCCATACTTTTACTGAATCATTATTAATTAAATGATTAAAGTGATGATTCGACACATATTGGATAAAAGGAGGAAAAAACCAATGACCATGATTAAAGATGTTTTTCAAATGATTGATGCGGCTCTGAAGGAAGATCCTGCCCGTGCCCAGGGCATCGAAGCGGTGTATCAGTTTAACTTGGGCGGGGAGGAACCCGGCACGTATCAGATTATTCTGCGGGCGAACGAAGGTTCCGCCGTCGAAGGAGAACAGGAGACGCCGGATTGCACCCTCTCGCTCGACTCGGAGGATTTTAAAAAGATGGTGGAAGGGCAACTGAATGGTACCGAAGCCTTTATGAGCGGACGGCTCAAAATCAAGGGAGACATGGGCCTCGCCCTGCGGCTGCAAGAGGTGCTTTCGGCTTACACGGCGGCGCAGTGATCGGCGATTGACCGAGGCCAGGAAATGGGGAGTCGCATCATGAACCTCAGCCAAATTTGGCAACAAAACATCCAACAGTTCGGCGCTTATCCCATCCTCGTTTATGAGGGCCAGGAGTATACAAACGTCCAGTGCGATATGCAATCTTCGCAGCTGGCGCACACGTTGATCGATTTGGGCGTGCAAAAGGGCGATCGCGTCGTGGTCATCATGCCGAACTGCCCCGAAGTGGTGATCGCCTTTGCGGGGATTATGAAAAGCGGGGCGGTTGTCGTCCCCTTGTTGCCCTTGTTGCAGGTGCAAGAGATTCGCAATATTTTGCAGGATTGCCTCCCGAAGGTGGTCCTGACCACATCAGCCCTTGTGCCGAAGGTGCGGGAGGCGGCTGAAGGCCTATCCTTTCCTCCGAAGATGTTCACGTTGGAGGAATCCGTTTCACCCGTCTCGTTGCGTGAGAGATTGGCGAAAGCGCCGACCGTTCTTCCCGATGTGGCCATCGACGGGGGCGACGATGCCGCGCTGCTGTATACCGCCGGAACGACGGGGCGGCCGAAAGGGGTCGTGCTGACCCACCGCAACCTTTACGTCAATGCGGAAGCCACGGCAAAAACGGCGCGCGTCCTGCAATTAAAAACGGGGCGCGTCGGCCTTGGGGTGTTGCCGTTTTCCCACGCCTTTGGTTTCACGATGATGAACGTCGCGATCCTGCTTGGCGATAAAATCGTGCTGCTGCCGCATTTTGATCCCGTTAAGGTGCTGGAAGCCATTGAAACATACAAGGTGACCCATACCGCCATGGTGCCGACGATGCTTCACGCGTTGTATCATCATCCGGATGCGGACAAATATGACACATCCAGTTTCTTTGTCTGCATATCCGGTTCCGCTTCGCTCCCAAGAGCTTTGGCGGAGGGATTTCAGCGTAAATTCAGCTGTATCATCCTGGAAGGTTACGGCTTGTCTGAGGCGGGTCCCATCGTGACGGCCACCGATCCGATGAAACCGATCAAACCTGGATCGGTGGGATTGCCGTTGCCGGGGATTGAAGTGGCCGTGGTGGATGAAGAAGGCAACCGCCTGCCTGCGGGCAGTGTCGGGGAACTGATTGTATCCGGTCCCAACATTTCGAAAGGGTATTACGGCAATCCCGGGGAAACCGGAAAAGTGTTCCGGGACGGATGGCTGTATACGGGGGACATGGCGCGGATTGACGAAGACGGTTACGTTTTTATCGTCGACCGCAAAAAGGATGTGATCATTCGCGGCGGGCTGAATATTTATCCTCGCGATTTGGAGGAGTTGCTCATGAGCCACCCTGATGTGATCGACGCCGGAGTCGTCGGGGTGCCCTCTGAGAAAATGGGGGAGGAAGTGGCCGCGTATGTGGTCAAGCGTCCAGGCTCACAAGTGTCGGCAGAGGCATTAATCCAGTATTGCCAGGAACGGCTGGCAAAATATAAGACGCCCCGGTTTTTGAAAATCGTCGGTCACTTGCCGAAAAACCACATCGGCAAGACAGACAAGAAGCTGCTTCGCGAGTGGGCGAAGGAATTTGACACGGCAAGTTAGACGCCACCCGTCAAACAAAAAGGAGAAGGAGGAACGCCATGTGATCTCGTTTCAACCTACGGAAGAAGAGGCGGCCTTCGTGGAAGTGGCCAAGGGATTGGCTCGCGACGAGATACGTCCGCAAGCAAGGGAATGTGAGGAGAACCGGCAGGTGAGTCCCGGGATTGCCGCAAAAGCCGTGGAATTGGGGTTTGCTTCGCTGGAACTGCCGGAAAACTGGGGAGGCTTGCAGTTGCCGTTGATTTCCCAAGCGCAAATCTGGCAAGCGCTCAGCTATGGCGATTTGGGCGTGGTACAAGGGTTGCCCGGTCCAGGCGACGCGGCCTCTCTCATTCGCCTTGCGCCGGACAATCCGGCGTTGCAGCCGTACAAGAAGGCAGGTCAAAACGGTTCGTGGCCAACGGTTGCGTATATCGACGCCACCGATCCGGAAGCGCCATGGGTCTCAGCGTTACAGGTGAGGCCAGATGGCGACGGGTATGTGTTGCATGGGATATCCCAGCCGGTCCGCCTGGCGGCATTTGCCGATTATGTGGCCGTCGCGGCAAACGATGCAGCGGGTGAGCCGGTGGTGCTGTGGCTGGATCGGGAGAGCGTGAAGTGGGAAATAAAGGGAGGGGACTACCGCCTCGGATTGCTGGCTGCGGGTCTTGGCCGGGTGCAATTCAACCAGGCAAAGGCAGCGGGTGGACAAGTGGTTGCCCGGGGTCAAGCGGCCGGCGAACTCATCGCCCGGGCGCATGCCCGCATGCGCGTGTTGCAAGCGGCGAAAGAGGTGGGGTTGATGGAAGCCGCCCTCGATTACGCCACGGCTTATACGGCAGAGCGCAAGGCATTTGGGCAGGTGATTGCCCAATTTCAAGGGGTCTCGTTCCGGATTGCGGACATGGTGATCGAAACAAGACTGGCGAACCACCTGGTATGGGAGGCGGCCACCAAAGTGGACGCAGACGCGCCGGATGCCGAAGGCGCTTCCTTGCGGGCGTTGTACCGGGCGCACCATGCTTTGCGCTATGTGACCGATGCCGCCGTGCAGTTGCTCGGGGGACACGGGTTTGTCCAGGAATACCCGGTTGAAAAATGGATGCGCGACGCGCAGGCACAGGTCGGACTGTACGGACGGGAAAAAGAGATGCTGCTGCGGCGCGGCGAACAGATCGTGAATGGAACGAGCGCCGTGAATGAAACGAGAAGGAAGGTTGCCCTATGATTTCGTTTGACTATTCACCGCGACAGAAACAAATGAAGGACATGGTCCACTGGTTCGCGAAAACGGAAATCCGCCCGATCTCGCTGGAAGCGGACAGGATGGAGAAGGTGCCGGATGAATGGCTTGAAAAGGTCAACAAGATGGGAATCCAGCTGAACACCTCCTCCTTTAGCGGCGGCAGGGGCAAAAGCAAGGCCCAAAAGGAGGAAAACGCCGAACGGGAGGGAAACCGCATGGGGGTCATCGCGGCCGAGGAACTGGCCTGGGGTGACCCGGCGATTGCGCTGTCCCTTCCGGGAGCCGGACTCGGAGGTCCGCCGGTGATGAGCAGCGGGACTCCGGAGCAAAAGGAACGCTTTCTGTCCATCTTTAAAACGGACAAACCGCGCTGGGGAGCGTACGCGTTGACGGAGCCGGAGGCTGGGTCGGACGCTTCCAACATTCGGACGACAGCCAAAAAAGTGGACGGCGGTTACATTCTCAACGGGCAAAAAATTTTCATTACAAACGGAGCCCGCGCTTCCTGGGTCGTCACGTTTGCGACGATTGACCCTCGCCTCGGACGGGCCGGGCATCGCGCGTTTGTGGTCGAAAAAGGAACGCCGGGTTTTAGCTGTACGCGCCTGATCAAGAAAATGGGCCTCCGGGCCAATGAGACGGCGGAATTGCTGTTTGAGGATTGTTTTGTGCCGCAGGAAAATCTTCTCGGCGGAGAAGCGCTTTACGAGGCCAATCAGGCCAAGCCGTCAGGATTTCAGGTGGCGATGAAGACGTTTGACAGCACGCGTCCGATTGTGGCGGCCATGGCCGTCGGCATTGCCCGCGCGGCTTATGAATATACGGTGGATATGGTACGGCGCGAGTATCCGAAGCAAGGCCGTTATTTCCGCCTCGCTGCGGAAACGCTGGCTGAAGCGGAACAGCAGATCGTGGCAGCTAGGCTTTTGACTTGGGAAGCCGCATGGAAAGCCGATATGGGCAAAGAAAACGCGAAGGAAGCGGCCATGTGCAAAGCTTACGCCGGCAAGATTTCCCTGGATGTGTGCGCCAAATGCCTGGAACTTTTGGGACCTGTTGGCCTGGATGGACATCTCGTTGAAAAATTGTACCGCGACGCGAAGGTGTTTGACATTTTCGAAGGAACCAACGAGATCCAGCATCTTGTTACAGCGCGCCGGCAATACGCGCCTTATGGGGTGAAGGTTTAATTTTTCTTTTGCAAGCAAAGGAGGAACACCGTGTCTTATCAGACCATCCGCATGGACAGAAGAGACAAGGGCGTTGTCTGGATCATGATTGACAACCCCCCGGCCAACGCCATTGACGATCAGCTGATGCATGATTTGGCAGCGGCGGCGGCAGAACTTGGTCAGGATGACGCTGTGCGCGTCGTTGTCATCACCTCCGCGCATCACAAAACGTTCCTGGCTGGTGCAGATTTAAAAGGAATGGTGCAAAACAGCAGCAAGTATGTCGGGGATGAACATGCCATCGCCCGGCAAAGCGCCAAAATGCAGGCTTGTTTTGACCGGTTTGCGAAAATGCCCAAACCGGTGATTGCAGCGATCAACGGACACGCGCTTGGCGGGGGATGTGAGCTTGCCTTGGCATGCGATTTTCGGATCATGTCCAAAGGACGGATCGGATTGACCGAGGTTTCGCTCGGACTGATCCCGGGAGCCGGCGGCACCCAGCGCTTGACCCGGCTGTTGGGACGAGCCAAGGCAACGGAATTGATTTTTCTGGCCAAGCAATTGGAACCGGAAGAGGCGTTGCAAATGGGGCTGATCAACCGGGTGGTCCCGCCTGAACGCCTGGAAGAGGAAACGACGGCTTTCGCCGAACAGCTGGCAGAAGGCGCCGTCAAGGCGATGGGATTGGCCAAGCGTGCCATCGATGCCGCCGATGGACCCATCGAAGAGGGGCTCCGCATGGAGGCGGAAGCGTTTGCCGAGACCTTTAAGACGGGAGAACCGATCATTGGACTCGCCGCCTTTTTCCAAAAGAAACAACCCCAATTTATCCGTTGAACGTAAAGAAAATAACACTTTTTCAAAAAAAGGTGGGGACTTTGCATGTCATCTTGGGCGGAACTGTTGAAAGGAAAGGTAGCGGTTGTCACCGGGGCGTCAAGGGGGCTGGGACGTGCGGACGCGCTCGCGCTGGCGGAAGCCGGTGCGGACGTCGTGATCACCGATATCCTGATTGAATCGGATGAGAGCATCAAAGAGGAAGCAAAGAAGTACGGGCCCATCGCGCAAGTGATGCAAAGCACGAAAGTGGTGTACGCAGAAAAAACCGCGCAAGAGATACAAGCCATGGGACGGCGTTCCTTTGCGATCAAAATGGATGTCACCAATCGCGAGCAGGTCAAAGAAGTGATGGCCAGAGTGAAAGAAGAATTCGGGCGCATCGACATTCTGGTGAACAACGCCGGGACGCTCGATCACGTTTCGCAGATTGAAAAACAGAATGACGATCTTTGGGAACGCGATTTGCGAGTCAATTTGACCGGCACCTACAACTGCACGAAAGCGGTGTGGCCGTACATGAAGGAGCAAGGGTGGGGCCGGATTATCAACATGGCTTCGATTGTAGGAACGATCGGGGGATTTGGTCAGGCCAGCTATGCCACAACAAAAGGCGGATTGCTCAGCTTCACGAAAAGCATGGCTCTCGAAGGAGCCAGGTACGGCATTACGGTCAATGCCATTATTCCCGGGATCATTGCCACGGAAGCGTTCAAGATGGGCAATCCGAAGATGAACGAGCGGATGATCCAACGAACAGCTTTTAAACGGCCCGGCGAACCGGAAGATGTCGCCAACGCGATCACCTTTCTTGCATCGGACAAAGCCAAGTACATCACTGGCATCGGCCTGTACGTTTCCGGCGGCATTGAACTGTTTACTTTTTAAAAGCGGTTGTGCTGCCGGATGATCCTATACCGCATTCAGGAGGTCGTATCATGACACAAGCCGTCATCGTGGACGCCATACGAACAGCCATCGGCCGTAAAAACGGGACGCTGGCGAAGATGCACCCTGTGGATTTGCTGGTGCCTGTCCTTCAAGAGTTGGTCAGGCGAAACGGCATTGAAGCGGGGGATGTGGAGGATGTGGTGACCGGGTGTGTCACCATGACAGGGGAGCAAGGCGGCAACATCGGCCGCATGGCGGCGCTGGCGGCCGGATTTCCGGTAGAGGTGCCGGCGTTTTCCATGAACCGCATGTGCGGGTCCAGCCAACAGGCGATTCACTCTGCGGCACAGGCCATTATCGCCGGAGACGTGGACATCGCCATCGCCTGTGGCGTTGAGAGCATGACCAGAGTACCGATGGGCAGTGATATGGGGAAATTCAGCAAACACTTGACCGATCGATACAGCATTGTCCCGCAAGGCATTTCCGCTGAAATGATTGCCAGACGATGGAACCTGTCCCGCGAGGAATTGGATGCGTTTTCGCTCGAAAGCCACCGGCGTGCCGCAGCCGCTGCCGACAGCGGGCAATTTAAAAGGGAAATCCTTCCGATCGAGATAAAAACGGAGGACGGCAGTCGCACGTTCGATCAAGATGAAGGCATCCGCAGGGACACCTCGATGGAAAAGCTGGCCGCCTTGAAACCTTCCTTTCAACCGCGGGACGGTGTTGTGACCGCGGGCAATTCGAGCCAAGTGAGTGACGGCGCAGCCGGTTTGCTGCTGATGTCGGACAAAAAGGCGAAGGAACTGGGGCTCGCACCGCGGGCGCGGATTGTCGCACGGGCCGTTGTCGGCGTCGATCCGGTGATCATGTTGACCGGCATCATTCCGGCGACGAAAAAGGTGCTGAATAAGGCGGGTTTGCGCCTGCACCAGATGGATGTCATCGAGGTGAACGAAGCGTTCGCTTCCGTGGTGAAAGCATGGGAACGTGAATTGGAACCGGATATGAGCAAGGTGAACCCGCGCGGGGGCGCGATCGCGCTCGGGCATCCCCTGGGGGCCAGTGGCGCGAGGATCATGACGACATTGCTTCATGAGCTGGAGGATACAGGCGGGAGATACGGGCTTCAAGTGATGTGCATCGGTTTTGGCATGGCGACGGCCACCGTCATTGAGCGGCTGTAATAGCTGCTTGTATCATAGTCATTCTTAATATTCAAATCAAGGGGGAATAGGACCATGACCAACGCCAACAAGCCAAGCATGAAAGAGGTTTTTCAAATGATCCATGCCGCGCTGCAAACCAACCCTGCCGCCACCGAGGGGGCAAGCGGCGTATACCAGTTTAACCTGACGGGCGACGACGGCGGGACTTATCAGATCATCATCGACGACCAAGGCGCCCGGGCGGTGGAAGGGACGGAAAAGGAAGCGGATTGCATCCTGGCAATGGACGCGGAAGATTACCGGCAATTGATCGCGGGATCGCTCAATGCGACGGAAGCGTTCATGAGCGGCCGGCTGACCATTCAGGGGGATCTGGGAGTGGCGCTGAAATTGCAAGGGCTGCTGAGTTCATTTTCATTTTAAGTTTCGGGAAGGGCGGCACCCTTCCCCCAATTCTATTATCAAGGTCATTCATAGGGAGTGGTAAACATGATTCACGTGAAATTTCAAACCGTCGTCGATCAAATCAATTGGGACGCGCCCATGTACCGGTTGTATGAGAAGGCGAAAAGGAACGGGAAATGGAATCCGGCGGACATTGATTTTCGCCAGGATCAGGAAGATTTTCAAAAAATGAGTGCCGATGACAAGATGACCGCCGTCGCGCTGGTTTCCTCTTTTTCGGCTGGGGAGGAAGCGGTGACCCTGGACATTTTGCCCATGATTCAGGCGATGGCACGGCAGGGGCGGCTGGAAGACACGCTGTTTTTGACCACGTTTTTGCACGATGAGGCCAAACACACCGAAATGTTTTCCCGCTGGCAAGCGGCCGTCGGTGTCGGGCATATGGATCTTTCCGTTTTTCACAGCGACAGCTACAAACGAATCTTTTACGAAGAGCTGCCAAGGGCCATGGATCGGCTGCACACAGACGATTCCCCGGAGGCCGTGATCCGGGCGGCGGCGGTGTATAACCTGATTGTCGAAGGGACGCTTGCGGAAACGGGGTACTATGCCTTCCGGCAAATCTTCAAGAGAGCGGGCCTGCTGCCGGGGATTTTAGAAGGGATCGACTATTTGAATCTGGATGAGGGGCGCCATATTCAATTCGGCATCTATACGATTCAGCGGCTGATTGCCGGAAATGACAGCGTCTATCAAGCTTTTGTCCGTTATATGGAGGAGTTGTGGCCCCACGCCTTCGGTGTCGTGGAATATTTAACTTCCTTGGCCGCGGAACAACGGAAACAGAAGTGGACAAACACCTCATTGGTCATTGATCCGGATTTGATGAAAGATTACGCGAACAAACAGTATCACATCCGCATGAGCAAAATCGAGCGGGCCAGAAAATATGAGAATGCGGCTCAACTGGATGCGGTCATGGACATCGATGAGGAATCAGCATAGAAGAGGGGGCATCCGTCGCGTGCATGACCCTCTCCATACGCGGAGGAGGTGTCGGAATATTGGGTATTGCAAAAGAAAAGACGATTCAGGGACCCATTACGGAGGAACAAAGAATCCAGTTGGATGCTGCCCGGAGCGAAATTGAAAAAGAAAAAGCAGCGATCACCCTCGCCAGACGGCGCAGGAAAATCATTTCCGTGCTTGCAAAGCACGGATTGTTGTACTTATTGAAAGACGCCGCGTTGTGGAAGCTGTTCGGGAAACGAAAGCGGACCAAGTCGGAAGAGGAGCGGTTGAGGCAGATCGGGGAACGGATGCGTCTTGCTTTTGAGGAACTCGGGCCGACGTTCATTAAACTGGGCCAAGTGCTGGTGACGCGGCAGGATATGTTGCCGGATCCGGTCACGTTGGAATTGGCGAAGCTGTTGGACCAGGTTCCTCCGATCGAATTCCGCAAAATTCAAGCCGTCATTGAAGAGGAGCTCCCTGAAGGACTGGAGACGTTTGCATGGATCGACACCGCCCCATTGGGGTCCGCTTCACTGGCGCAAGTATATAAGGCCGGCCTCAAAGACGGCCGGACCGTTGCGCTCAAAGTGGTGCGTCCGACCGTGGAGAAACTGTTCCAGACGGATATCACGGTCATTAAAAAGATGGTTACGAAATTGCAAAAACGCCTGCCGCCTGAACTGTCGGCCGCAGTGGATATGAACACGATGGTCGCAGATTATTACAGCAGCGCCATGGATGAGTTGGACATGCGGGAAGAGGCCAGGAAATGCATGGAAATGCAAAAGTACCGCAACATCACGGAATATGTTGACGTTCCCGAAGTTTACGGCGCGACGAAAAATCTCCTGCTCATGGAATACATTGATGGCTGGCATATCAAGGATTTTCCGGTTGATTTTTTGGCGTTTGAAGAACGGGTCAAGATCATGGTGGATCTGATCCATCTGTACGTGCAAACGATGCTGGATGGGCATTATTACGCCGATGCACACGGGTCGAACATCATCATCGATAAACACAGAAAAAAGGCGGTCATCATTGATTGGGGCATGACAGGCCGGATGGACAGCATCGTGGCACAAAATTTGATGCGGTTCATCATGCATGCCCAATTGAATCAAATCGACGATGCGGTCGACATCCTTACGGAAGTCAACGTGCCCACGATTTATACCGATATTGTGAAGCTGAAAGATGAGTTGAAAACGCTGGTTCTCCATTATGTCGATTCATATCAGGGCCATAAACGCTACAACTACGGACGGCTGGTGATGGAAGCGATCCGGATCAGCATGAAAAACTATTGCAGGATTCCCAGCGGGCTGGCGCTTTGGGCCAAAGGGTTTTCGGCCACGGAAGGAGTGGCCCGCTGGCTTTGCCCGGAGATCTCGTACGGGAAAGTGGTCGAGACGTATGAGATTCCGATTTTGAAGAGCATGTTAAGCAAGCGCTTCGACTACCGGGCCAACGCCAGCCTGTTGGTGGAAACGTCGCGACTGTTCACGACCTTTCCGCGCCGTGCCAATAAAATTATGGAGCACCTGGCAGACAACAAATTGCGTTTGAATATCCAAGTCCAATCAGATACGGTGACTCGCAATACCTTGAACCAAATCGTCAACCGTGTGGTGCTGGGCCTGATTACGGTGGCCGTGATTCTTACGACCGGTTTTGTGATCGCAAGCGTCCCGGACGGGACCTTTTTGGGATTGGATAAGGTGACAATTGCCAATATCGGGTTGATCGCTTCGGTGGCGCTGATCATGTTTTCGCTGTGGCGCCTGTTCCGCACGAAAAAACAACGAGCCCGATTTTGACGGCGAAAGGATGTTGACGAAAGGAGCGTGGCCCATTGAGCCAAGAACAGGAAAAACTGTTGATGTCCCAAAGAATCGAAGCGTTTTACCGGCAAAGCGGCGGCCCTGGAAGTCCGGTCATCGACCGGATTTTGGAAGAGCATCTTTTGAACGGCAAAGATCATGGCGTCCGAGGGCGGAAGGAGGAAATCAAAGATGCGTTTCTTGATGTCTTCCTCAATGACCATTCAACACGTCCGATCATCCTGTGGTTGATGAAGATGGGATTGGCCGTGAGAAATGAATGGCAGGCTTATTTGAACGCCTTAAGTTCCGGCGCCAATCAAACGGGCGAAAAATTGGAAAAAGTGCCGAAGAAATAGAGAAACATGCTCCCGAAACCATGCGCTGCTCCTTCTTAAGAGGCAGCTTTTTCATTTTCGCCATCGATCCGCAGTGCACCGCTTTTCGATTTATGATAAAATGTGAATCAATCTAGCATTTCAGGAGGTGGGTTCCTTAGCGGCTTTCGCTAAGGAAAAGATTTGGACGATCCATTTATAGTTCTTTTCAATGTTTTTGCTGTATTATTTCTCGTCTTCCTGAACGGCTTTTTTGTGGCTGCCGAGTTTGCGATGGTCAAGATTCGGGAGACACGCGTCCAGCAGCTGGTTGAGGAAGGCCACCGGCGCGCCAGGTTTGCCAAGCAATTGACAGACAATCTGGATGCCTATCTTTCGGCCTGCCAGTTGGGGATTACGCTGGCTTCCTTGGGTCTGGGATGGATTGGCGAGCCGGCCGTGGCCAGGTTGATCGAACCGGTTCTCGCCCCGTTGGGCCTGCCGGCTCAGGTGATTCACACCACCGCTTTTCTCATCGCTTTTATACTGATTACCTCGCTGCACATTGTTCTCGGTGAGCTGGTCCCCAAATCGATGGCCATCCGCCGGGCGGAGCCTACGGTTCTCTGGTCGGCGCCGCTGATGGTCTGGTTCTACCGGGTGATGTATCCCCTGATCTGGTTTCTCAACAACGTCGCCAATGGGCTTCTTCGCCTCATCGGACTGGGGCCGGCCGGCAATGAGGATGCCCATACGGAAGAAGAGATCCTGCTCCTCATCAACAAGAGCCACAAGCAAGGGTTGATCTCACTGACCGAGGCGTCTTTGGTGGACAATGTGTTTGACTTTACGGAGCTTGTGGCCAAGGATATCATGGTGCCCCGTACCGATATGGTGGTTTTGGATATTGAACAATCGTTTGAAGAGCATCTGGCCGTGATTGAAAAAGAGAAATACACCCGTTACCCGGTTTGCAAACGGGACAAGGATCATATCATCGGCATTGTGCATATCAAGGATGTGTATCACCTGGCTTTATCCGGGCAGCGTGATTTGCATGCCATTGTCCGGGAACATGTCACAGTGCCGGAGGCGATGCCCATCAGCACGGTGTTGAACATTCTCCAACGAAAACACGCTCAGATGGCCATTGTCATGGATGAATACGGTGGAACAGCGGGTTTGCTCACGGTGGAAGATATCCTGGAAGAGTTGGTCGGCGAAATTCAGGATGAGTACGACCAGGAACGGCCTGAAATCGAAAATATCGATCATGGATATTCCGTCAACGGCCGGCTCAGGCTGGAGGATCTGAAAGAGTTGCTGCACCTTTCCATCCCGGCTCCGGATATTGACACCATTGGTGGCTGGGTATTTGCTCAGTTGAAGAAACCGCCCGAGGTAGGTGACGTGGTGGTTTGGAACGGCTTGCATTTTGAAGTGAAGGAAATGGACGGTTCGCGGATCGAGCGGATTTGGATTCGCTGGCGGAAGCAAAATGCCACGCAAATGATGCCTGGTGATTTGCCTGTTCAAACTGCTGAGGGCCGGGAGACAGCCGCTGGTGTTTCCGAAGCGGCGTGGTCAAGACCGGCCAAGGAGGAGGGCGATCGATAAGCCTTCCTCCTTTTTTTGTCTTGACAAGAACGAAGCGGGTTGATAGCATCAGAATTGTGGTTTGATAATGATTTTCATTTGCATGAAAAAGAGGGGGCGGAAGCGGTGATGAACAGGCGAATCATCGGCTTGTTCCTGAGCGGTATCATGGTGATGGCGCTGCTGGCCGGATGCGGCGCTGGCCAGCCCGCAGAACAGCAGCAGGCGGATCAGGGTTCATCCGAGCAGCATGCGGCCAAGCAGCAGGACCAGGTGGTCAATGTATACACCGCACGGCATTATGAAATCGACGATGAACTGTTTCAGATGTTTACCCAGCAGACGGGGATCAAGGTGAACACGGTCAAGGGCAAAGAAGAGGAGCTGATTGAACGGATCAAGCGGGAAGGAGAAAACACGGCGGCCGACCTCTTTTTTACCGTGGACGGGGGCGTGTTGAACGAAGCCAAGAAGAATGGCATCCTGCAGCCGGTGGAGTCGGCGGTTGTCGATCAGAATGTGCCCCAACAGTTGCGGGATCGGGACAATCACTGGATTGGCGTCTCGACACGGGCCCGTGTCATCGTTTATGCCAAGGATCGCGTCAAGCCGGAGGAGATTTCCACCTATGAAGATTTGACGAGCGACAAATGGAAGGGCAAGGTGTTGGTGCGTTCGTCAACCAGCCGGTACAACCAGTCACTGCTGGCTTCCTTTATCGAGCTTTATGGCGAGCAAAAAGCGGAGGAATGGGCGCGCGGCATTGTCCAGAACATGGCTCGCCAGCCGGAAGGCGGTGACCGCGACCAGGCGAAGGCGATTGCCGCCGGTGTGGGTGATGTGGCCATCATGAACACCTATTACCTCGGCCTGATGCTGCACTCCAAGGATCCGGAAGAGGTGAAGGTGGCGGAGCAGCTGGGTGTGATCTTCCCGAACCAGAAGACGACCGGTACGCACATCAACATCAGCGGCATCGGCTTGACGAAACACAGCAAAAACAAGGATAATGCGATTAAACTGATCGAGTTCCTCACCAGTGAAGAAGCACAGAGCAAGTTGTCGCAGGCCAACTTCGAATTTCCGGTCAATCCAAAGGCTGAGATGCCGGAGCTTCTGAAGTCCTGGGGTGAATTCAAGGCGCAGCAGATTGATTTTGCGAAGCTGGGCGAGCATAACCGGAAGGCGATTGAGATCTTCCAAAAAGTGGGCTGGAAATGACATGAGCAGCCAGGAGTTGCAGATATCAACAAAGTAGGGAACCGTGATGAAGAGGCTTTTGAACAGCTGGACAACCGTCAGCCTGATCGGGGTGACGGTTGTCTTGTTGCCGAATTTGTACATATTATTCCATTTGTTTCAACCTCCCGGCGAAAACTGGCAACACGTCAAGCAATATCTGTTGAAGGATTATATCTTGGAGTCGCTGGGGCTGGTTGTGTTTACCGGGCTGTTCACCGTACTGATTGGGGTGACACTGGCCTGGTTGGTTGCCGCGTATGATTTTCCATTGCGGCGTTTTTTTCGCTGGGGATTTGTCTTGCCGCTGGCGATCCCGCCCTACATCGCTGCCTATACCTACAGTACGATGTTGAGTTATACCGGCGTGGTGCAGAGCACGCTGCGGAACCAGTGGGGCATCGTCCTGGATCAGAAGTATTTTGACCTGATGTCGATGAAGGGCGCTGTTTTTATCTTTACGATGTTTCTGTTTCCTTATGTGTTCCTGATCACGCGGACCTTTCTGGAACGGCAAAGCGCTTCTTTGGTGGAAAATGCCCGGCTGTTGGGAAAGAACACCGTTCAGATCTTTTTTCAGGTGGTGTTGCCCGTCTCGCGTGCGGCCATTGTCGGCGGCCTCAGCCTGGTCATTTTTGAAGTGCTGAACGATTACGGCGTGAGCAGTTATTTTGGCCTGCAAACCTTTACAACTGCCATTTTCAAGACCTGGTTCGGAATGTATGACGTGGATTCGGCGATTCGCCTGGCGGCTTGGTTGATGAGCGCGATGATCGGATTGTTGATCATCGAGCGGCTGCTCAGGCAACGGCAGCGGTTTGCTGTTGCCGGCGGCAGAACCAGACCGCTGGCCCCCAAAAAGTTGCGCGGTTTGCCGGCGTGGGCCGCCGTTTTCTTTTGTCTCTTGATTTTTGCGCTGTCATTCGCCATTCCGGTGATGCAGCTCATCGTCTGGGCCACGTGGACCTATGCCGACGTGCTGAACGGGTCTTTTTGGCGGATCGTCTATCAGACGCTGTCGGTTTCGTTCATCGCCACGATTTTCATCATGTTTTTCGCGGTGGTGGTGGCCAATGTCTGCCGGTTGCGGCCTGCTTGGTGGACGCATGTGCTGGCCCGGATGATCGCGATGGGATATTCCATTCCGGGTGCTGTGGTGGCGATTGGTGTTTTGGCGGTGTTTATCGCTTTGGATCAAAGCCTGGGATGGCTCTATGCCTGGCTTGGCTGGGGAGAATCCAAGCTGGTGCTCAGCCTTTCGCTGGTGATGCTGATCGTGGCTTATGTCATCCGGTTTCTGGCGATTGGGCTGCATCCGGTGGAAGCCGGGTTTGAAAAGGTGGGAACCAAGTATCATGAGGCTTCCCGTCTGCTCGGACTGGGCATGACCTCCACCTTCGTGAAGGTGGATCTGCCGCTCATCAGGGGAGCGCTTTTGAGCGGGTTTATCCTCTCGTTTGTGGAGATCGTCAAGGAGTTGCCGTTGACGCTGTTGTTGCGGCCGTTTGACTTGGAAACGCTGGCGACGAAAACGTACCAGTATGCCAGTGATGAACGAATTATGGAAGCCTCCATCCCGTCTTTGCTGATCATCGGCATCAGCATGATTTCGGTCTGGATTTTATCAATCAGGGGAGAAGAGGAACGATGAGCTTTTTCGAGATGGATCAACTGACCTTCGGCTATATCCCTTCCCAACCCATCATCCGGGACTTTTCCCTTTCCGCGGAACAGGGGGAGATTGTCGGGATTCTGGGACCCAGCGGCAGCGGCAAGAGCACGCTGCTCCGCCTGATTGCCGGCCTGGAGGTTCCTGCAAGCGGCCGGATCCGGATTGACGGGAGAACGGTTTTTGATTCCCACACCTTTGTCGAACCCGAGAGGCGCGGTGTCGGTATGGTGTTTCAGGACTACGCGCTGTTTCCGCATCTGACGGTGGCGAAAAATATCCTTTTCGGCTTGCACCGGTTCCCGCAAAAGGAGCGGCAGAGGCGGCTGGAGATGATGTTGGACCTGGTTCAGTTGAAAGGGTTTGAGAAGCGGTATCCGCATGAGCTGAGTGGCGGCCAGCAGCAACGGGTCGCATTGGCGCGGGCGCTGGCCCCCCAGCCGTCGATCCTGTTGATGGACGAACCGTTCAGCAACCTGGATGCCGATCTCAAGACGGCTATCCGGGAAGAGCTGCGGCAGATCCTGAAAAAGTCGGCCACGACCTGTATTTTTGTCACGCACGACAAGGAGGATGTGGAGGCCATCTGTGACCGGGCGGTGTCGCTGAATGAATAGCTGAATGAATCCTCTGATCTGGGTTCATGTCACAGGTGTTCACTTGAACATCCCGGTTTCCCACACGAACCGCGCCCCGTGTTTATCCCGGCGTCACACCGGGCCGGTCGAGCAAGGTGATCATCGTGGCCGACATGGTGGCAATCAGCTTTGGCGGGTTATCCTCTTCACTTCCGTTCATCGCATACACTTCCCCTTCACACACGGTCACGGTTCTGCCCGGCTTGATCACAACGCCCTTGGCGAGAAACCACTCCCCCTTGGCGGGTGCCAGGAGATTCAGCTTGTATTCCACCGTGAGGACGGAGGCGCCTGCCGGCATCAGGCTGAAGGCAGCATACCCGCAGGCAGAATCGACAATGGTGGTAATCACGCCTGCATGAAGAAAGCCGTGCTGCTGCGTCAGATCCTCGCGAAAGGGGAGCCGGATCTTGACCAGCCCCGGCTGGACCTCGGACAGTTCTGCGCCGATCAGGTGCATGACGCGCTGGCGAGTGAAGCTTTCCTTCACCCGCTCGGCGAAATCCGGCGTTTGCGGCTCAAAACGCGGCGGCTGTGCTTGGGTCATGCTTGTTTCCTCCTAACCAATGACGCGGATTTGTTTTACGTTTTTCAGCCTTTTTGTTTTTGTTGATAAAGAATGATGGCTTTCAAGGAATGCGATCACTTCATGATTTCCGCATTCGGTATCCAGAATATTTAATCTTATCGCGCGCATTTTTCAGCGTTTGCGGGATATCCGGCATTAGTGGTGAGTGGCCTTCTTTCCGACGAAAAGCGCTGTCTTCAGACAAAAGGAGAGCGGTTGTCCTTGTGCGTCCAGGCGGATGGAAAAGGTTTCCTTGCAGCTGGGCGAGGCGGTCTGCATCATGTGGATGAGTCGTGTGCGCCCTTCAGGCGGGGTTTGCGCCCGCTCCACCCATTTTTCAAAGTCCAGTTCCAGGTCCGGGCGCAGGATGGTCTGGCAGGTCAAACCGGCCTGGAGGAAAAACCGCTCCCATTCATCCAGGGTGTATTCCCTGACGTGTGACGGGTCCCGTGTGCGGTCTACTTCGTTAATGAACAGATCCAGTTCCGGATCTTCCGGAGCGTAGTGATCAAGCAGCAGCAGGCGTCCGCCCGGTTTCAGCACGCGAGACGCTTCTCGCAAAGCTTGAGCCGGGTTGGGAAAGTGATGGGCGGCCAGCCGGCAGGTGACCAGGTCAAAGGAGGCGTCGGGAAAAGGCAGCGCTTCGGCATCGCCTGTCTGAAAGGCAACGTTCCGGATGCCGCGTTTGTCGGCCAGTTGGGTGGCGATTTGCACCATTTCTTCTGTCAGGTCAAGGCCGATGCACTGGCTGACATGTGGCGCGAAGGCCAAGGCGGTGTGTCCGGCGCCTGTGCCGACATCCAGCAGGCGTTCCTCGCCTCCCGGCTGTGCCGCCTCAATCATGTGGCCGAGATCCTCGCCTGCGGCAAAGAGCGGTTCATCCCTGTATTTTTGGGCATTTTGGCCAAATTGCCGCTGAACGCGTGATTTTTCCGCTTGTGACATGAAAAGGGCTCCTTTCTGATGCAGGAAGGGAATGATTAGTTGAAACAATTATACCATCTTTTGGGCAATGTGACTTGGTGCCAAGATTTTAAAACCGGAGGGGGATTTTGTCATATGGTGCAACTTTTTGCTATCATCCCTCGTCTATGTGTGTATAAAATGAAAGTGAGTACATTCTGACAGGGAGAAGGAGAAGGATGGGGGAAGACAGCGGTTGGGGGGATCGCCCGGTTCGGCGATCGGTTATGTTGGCATGGCTTGCCTTGGGCATCCTTTTGCTGATGGGCAGCCTGTTGTGGTTCATTTTTTATCACCACTTTGTTCCTGGTGATAAAGTGCCTGCGGCCAGGTTGACGGCACATTCAGGACCCGGCGGCAACCCGGAGGTGCCGCCGCCTTTTACGGATGAGGTTGTTCCTGCCGCTGAGACGGAAAAAGGAGGGGATGGTTCGGGCCACGATTCGACTGGCCAACATCGGCAAGCGCCCAAAGACGGCGAGGAAAAGCCGGTGGAAAATCGAGACGCGGCGTCAGAGGCGAAACCGGGGGACGGGGTGCAAAACAGGGGTACAAAACAAGCTGAACATGCTGTGGCGGAAAATACAGGAGGAAAAGCCAACCACTCCGTTCAAGGAGAAGCGGCGCCTGAGCAGACGAAAAAATCCGCCTCAGCCTCTGATCAGCCTCCTGAAGGAAACCACGGTGCATCCGTTCCACGCCAGACGCCAGCAAAGGGGCAGCCTGCTGACGGTTCCGGTCAGAAGCAGCAGGAAGCCCCCAAATCCGGGAAACCGGATGCGGTTCCTGCCGTTGGCGCCCCAGCCCGGAAACAGTGGTCGGTGGCACAGCTGCCGGCTGTCGTCAAGCGGCTGCCTGTCGACGAGCCAGTGGTTTACCTGACATTTGATGATGGTCCGACGCGTTATCTGGAGCAAATTGTTCAGGTTCTGGTCGAAAAGCAGGTACCTGCCACGTTTTTCTGGATCGGAGGATATGCTCCCCCTTCTGCGCATCTTATCAAGCTGATGCAGCAGTCGAAGATGCTGTTTGGCACACATACCGTGAGTCACCAAAAGTTGACCGGCAAGCCTTATCAGGTACAGAAGAAGGAGATCGGGCAAGGCATGGCGATCCTCGCGAGGTGGACCGGTTCCAAGATCCATTACGTACGGCCACCCTACGGTGCGCGTGACAACAATACCGACCGTGTGGCCAATGAACTGGGACTAAAAACGATCTTATGGAGCATCGATCCGCGGGATTGGGAGAAGGGCGTCACTCCAGCGCAAATCATCCAGCGCGTGATATCCCAATTGCACCCTGGTGCGGTGATTTTGTTGCATGAAAAACCGATGACGCTGCAAGCGTTGCCGCAACTGATTGATCAGATCCGCGAGGCGGGCTATCAACTTGCCGGGTTGCCGGTGCAATGATGACGATAACATCACCAATTCGGTTCGCACCCTGTTCAAGGCTGGGGTGCTTTTTTTTTGGGCATGCTATATAGATGTGGGTCTAAGGTGATATGGGTCTAGGGTTCTGCAGCCACCTCGGTCATCCACTGCAGCATGGTTTGAAAAATCTTTGGTTTTTCAGGATGGGACCTTAAATCATGGGATCGTTCCGGTAATGCGATGCAGGCTTTTTTTTCTGTGTTGATTGCCTCATAAAACTGACGGATCAAGGTAGAATCGATAATCGGATCTTGTTCGAAGTAAACGCATAAGGTGGGCAGGACGTAGCGAACCACGTTGGCCAGTGCGAGGCTTCCATTTTGCAGCAGTTCCCTTAACCAACGTGGAGTATAATGAAACGTGGAATACGGATCCTGTTTCAGTTTATTCGGATCAGGGCGCAGAAATTGAAACCATGGCAAATGTCTCAAGCGCATCGCCAGTGAAACTGCGTTAATCGGCAAAGTGGGACGCACCCAAGACACCAGCTCCACAGCTTTCTTACACATATAAGGAAGGTGAAAGCGCAATCCCAGTGCGGGAGCGGAAATGATTCCTCCTCTGATTCCGGTCTTGTATTCCTGAACATAGCGAATGACAACAAGCCCCCCCAGGCTATGGCCCGCCAGAAAGACCGGTTTGTCTGGAAACCAGGTGCAGATCCGCTGGACCAGATAATGCAGATCTTCCAAATACTCGTCAAAACGATTGACATGGCCGCGAGTCCCTCCCGATTGTCCAAAACCCCGCAAATCGGGTGTGACGTAGATCAATTGGTGCTGCTGGCAGATGGGTGCCAGGTCCATATAATAACCTGAGTGCTCGCCTGCGCCATGAATCAGGATGAGAATCGCCCGTGCTTCCGGGGCTGTTTTTGTTGGTAGCCAACAACGGAAAAACAGATCACGCTCTCGCAAGCAGAGGGGCTTGATCATGTCCCGTCTCTGGCTGCTCTGGTCTGGTGCGAAATGCATACAACCCTCCTCCTGGATCAGCGATTGCCATATGGTGCTGCATGTTAGATTGTCCGCTTTGACTCTCTTTCAATCGTTCAGAAGAAAGTGGAGAAAAAGCGGAAAAATGGCTTGCTGCTTCGAGACGTTGAAGAGGAAGAAAAAGTTGGGGCGTATAACATGATGCCGGAGAAGCGGATAATACGCATGACCATATGGAGAGGCGAACATAGCGGGACGGAGGGTTTGGAATGAACAGCAGGAAAAAAACGAGGAAAAAAACATTCATATCCTTGTATATTTTTTCACTCCTTTTGCTTATCCTGTCCGCTTGCACGCCTGCACAACGGCCCGAGCAGCAGGGAACGCAGGGAGGAATGATGGAGCAGCAAGCCCGTCAGATGACAAAGAAACTGGCAATGGAAGCAGAAATTCAGAAGTCCTTTGCCGAGGGCCGTACCCGGGTGATGCGCGAAGATGCCAACCTGCGGCGGCAATTTCTCGGCAACATGCTCCAGGAACAAAAGTGGCTGCTGGAAGAACCGGACTTGCGAAACCGGCTCATCGAAAGCCAGTTGAAAGCCCGTTCGGAAGCGTTGCGGCAAAAAGAAGTGCGGAACCATCTTCTCCTGCAGGGATTGGAAGAGCGGGCGCTGACCGCCAGGGTGTACCCGGACAAAGTCATGGAACAGGCCTTGTCCCAGCAAGAAAAGATGCTCAAAGAACCTTACGCCCAGAAACTTCTGGATCATACGCTCAATGTGCAAGATGCGATTCTCCAATCCCGGCGTCATAAAGCCCGTCTGATGGACGATACGCTGCACACCTTTTCAGGGATTGTCCATGATGCCGGCCGCAAGGCGCAAATGGCGGATCTGATGCTCGTGATGATGCAGGATCCGAAAATGAAGGCGGCCTTGGAACAAATGATCCAAATGGCTGTCAAAAAACAGATGAAAGCCCTGAAACAGGAGATGCAGCCGACACATGGAACCCGGCAATCCCCGGCACATTCGGAAAAACAATCTCCGTCGGAAGCGGATCAACAGGGCGCGGAAAGACATTCCCTGCCTGCGCCTAAACCAGCGGAACCGTCCCAAACGGGGACCATGCCTCAGACCATGCCTCAACCGAACAAGGGTACGGGCGACGGATCATCCTCATGAAGGATGCCATGTAGGGCGCCCTGTTTTTTTATTTTGGACAAAGAGGAATGGATTGCGGCGTTGTACCTATCGGGGTATAATAAGGACAAAGAAAGCCTGCCAGGACGTGAGGTGTCGACATGGAGTACTCACAATCGATGAAGAACCGTCTGCGACGGATTGAAGGCCAAATCCGGGGCATCCTGAAAATGATGGATGAGGGCAAATCCTGCAAAGAGGTTGTCAGCCAGATGTCGGCTGTCAGAAACGCGCTGGATCGGGCGATCGGGGTCGTGGTCAGCACAAACCTGGAGGCCTGCATTCGTCGAGAAATCACCAAGGGAGAAGATACCTCGGGAGCGATCAAGGAAGCGGTCGACCTGCTCGTCCGGAGCCGATAAAGGCCATCATAATTCCCCCTCAGGGGGGATTTTTTATTTTTTAGGGAGAATCCTGCGACCAAAAGGTTTTTTTTCTCGTCTATCCATATAAAAGTTGTGCCCCCAAGGAGGAATGAACCGGTGGATGATGAGCAGCTTGTCGAACGCATCAAACAAGGGGATGACGATGCGTTTCGGGAGTTGTACCACAAATATGTTCATCAGGTATTCCGCTACGTCTATCTTCAAATCGGAGATTATCAGCGTACGGAAGAACTGACCCAGGATATTTTTATGAAAGTGGTCAAGGGTTTGGTCCGCTTTCGTGGCCAATCCCGCTTTCAGACGTGGTTGTTTACCATTGTGCGCAATTGCCTGACGGATGAGCTGCGCACGTACAAAAAGAAACGCCTGACGATGACTGTTCCGCAGGAAGACCTGATCCACATGGATGATCGTTTTGATACGGTGGAGGAGAGAGTGCTGAGAGAAGAAGCCAAGGAGGAACTGATTCGGCATCTGCAAAAATTGTCTGACGACTATCGGGTCATCATTCTGCTGGTGGATTTGGAAGGTTTTTCGCTGCGGGAGGCGGCCGAGATCCTCAACCGCTCGGAAAAAGCCACAAAATCACTGCATTACCGGGCAATGCGCCAACTGAGACAAGTGGTGGAAGGAGGGATGAACGTTGAGTACTCATGAAGGCCGGGACCATTGGCAGGAGTGGATAAAAAACCAGTTGCAAGAGGTGGAAGTCTTGCCGCGCAAAGAATATTTGGAAGAAAGTATGAAGGTCCTGTTGGCCACCCTGCACGAAGAACGGAGAAAGGTTCGCTTTCGCAAGCGGATACGGCGGACGCTTGAAGGGATGGCGGTGGCTGCCGCGGCAGTTGCCATCATCTATGTGGCACCCCAGCTGAACAACCTGCTGCAGGGGGATGGGAGTACAGCGTTGGATCAAGGCCCGGCCGGACAACCCGGCGAGAAAATCAGCATCATGGGTGAAACCGCTAAGGAAACGGAAGATTCATCAGCCGTAAAATTGGAGAACAAGATGTTCCACATACAGTTGCCCGCCTCCCCGCTGAAGGTCGGAAGCGAATTTGAGGTGACCGGCGAAGTGAAGCAGGGGCCGGAGGCGGACAGCCAGGGACAGTTGCGTTATGAAGTGGAGGACGGCCACGATATCCTGGCATCCGGAACGTTGCAGGTGGATGGCGAAGGGACCGAATGGCAGCCTTTTGTTCTCAAGGTAAAGCTGAAACAAAAACCCACCAGTCCCAACGGATTGCTCATCCTATATGCCAATCAGGCGGGGCAGCGCGCAAACGAGCTCACCATCCCCCTTCAGTTCGTTGAGCAGCAAGTTTCACCGGATACGCCTGTGCAACATGACGTTTCAGCTCCCTTGCCGCCGACGGAAGAGGCATACCCCGCCCAGTCGGTTCGGGTGTTGGATCAGCGTGAGGAGGATCAGGAGTTTTCTTCCTATTTTAAGACGCTGCAAAAAGCGGTCAAGGAACGGGACGTGTCTGCCCTGAAAAAGGCCATGTCACCAGAGATTTACCTCAGTTTTGGCGGGCAAAAGGGGTATCGCGATCTGGAAGAGATGTGGAAGCTGAAAACCAATCCGGAAGCCTCCCCGATTTGGAGTGAACTGGAAAAGGCGCTGAAATACGGGGCAAAAAAGGACGGCGAATATTTCCGGGCGCCTGCGATAGAACTGCCGGCCGGCACGGACGAATACCGCGCCAGGGCGATTGTCGGCAGCAACGTGAATGTGCGGAGTGCCCCGTCGATGGATGGAAAAGTGATCGAGCAGGTCAGCAATCTCTTGGTGCGGATGCCAAAGGACTTGACGAAATACGACAAGCCCGGCTGGAAAGCGGTCATCCTCCCCTCCGGGAAGCCGGGATTTGTCGCGGCGGAGTACGTGGTGGAACCGTTGGGGTATCGGGCCGTGTTTGGCAAGGTGGACGGAAAATGGACGATGATCACCTGGATTGCGGGTGATTAGCCCGGTGGCATATGGCAGGCATATGGAAAAGGATTCCTCGGTTGGGGGAGTCTTTTTTTTTTTTGGCGCTACCCGTCAGGTGTTCCGTACAATGAAACGCCGTTCTAAAAAACTTGACGCCAATTCAATTTGTGATAAACTTAGCTGTGGTAATCCATCTTAAAAGCAGTACGATCAATCCCAAGTACGATCAATCCAAAGACAGAAAAAGCAAGCGAATCGTCAATGAAGGAGGGCCGGACCATGGCAAAACAGGATCGGTTTGGCGCACGTGCCCGCCTCCAGACGCCGGGTGGTTCTGCAATCATCTACCGTTTGAACCGGTTGGCGGAGGAGAATATTGCGGACGTCAGCCGCCTGCCTTTTTCGATCAAGGTGTTGCTTGAAAGTTTGCTGCGCCAGGTAGACGGTTTTCAGATTACGGAAGATGATGTGGTCGCACTGGCCAAGTGGAATGCGGCCAATCCGGCAAACCGGGAGGTGCCGTTTAAGCCGGCACGCGTCATTTTACAGGATTTTACAGGTGTTCCGGCAGTGGTCGATCTGGCTGCGCTGCGGGACGCAATGGCCCGGATGGGCGGGGATCCAAAGCGGATCAATCCCTTGATTCCGGTGGATCTGGTCATCGACCACTCCGTCCAGGTCGATTTCTATGGCTCGGGCCGCTCGCTGGTGGACAACATGGAACTGGAATTCAAGCGCAACCGCGAGCGTTACGAGTTTCTGCGCTGGGCGCAGAGCGCCTTTGAAAACTTCCGTGTCGTTCCGCCCGCGACCGGGATTGTGCACCAGGTGAACCTGGAATTTTTGGCGAAAGTGGTTCAGGACCGCAAAGTGGACGGCGAGACGGTGCTGTTCCCTGATTCGCTGGTCGGGACCGACTCCCATACGACCATGATCAACGGTTTGGGTGTCCTGGGCTGGGGTGTTGGCGGCATCGAGGCGGAAGCCGGCATGCTGGGGCAACCGCTGTATATGCTTACGCCGCAAGTCATCGGATTCAAACTGACGGGAGAGCTGCCGGAAGGCGCTACGGCCACCGACTTGGCGCTGACCATCACGCAGATGCTGCGTGAGAAGGGTGTCGTCGGGAAGTTTGTCGAATTCTACGGAACGGGCCTCAGCAACATCAGCCTTGCGGACCGGGCGACGATTGCCAACATGGCGCCGGAGTATGGCGCGACGATGGGCTTCTTCCCGGTCGATGAAGAGACCCTGCGTTACCTGCGGGAGACGGGACGCAGCGAGGAACTGGTTCAGACCGTGGAGCGCTACACGAAGGAACAAGGGCTGTTCCGCACGGACGAAACGCCGGATCCGGTCTTTACCGACACACTGGAACTGGATCTCTCAACTGTAGAGCCCAGCCTGGCCGGACCAAAACGTCCTCAAGACCGAGTTCGCCTGTCGGAGATGAAGCAATCGTTCCGGGTGGCTTTGACCGCTCCCATCAATCAGCGCGGCTTTTCCCTGGAAGAAAAGGATCTCGCACGCACCTCTTCCCTGAAGGTCAAGGAGAAGACTGCCACGCTCAAGCACGGTTCGGTGGTGATTGCCGCGATTACCAGCTGCACCAACACGTCCAACCCCTCCGTGCTGATTGGTGCCGGTCTTTTGGCGAAAAAAGCGGTCGAGCGCGGGCTGGAGGTGGCTCCTTATGTGAAAACCAGCCTGGCGCCGGGGTCCCGGGTGGTCAGCGATTACCTGGACAAGGCTGGCCTGACGCCTTATCTGGAAAAGCTGGGCTTTTACACCGTAGGATATGGCTGCACCACATGTATTGGCAACAGCGGCCCGCTTGATCCGGAGGTGGAGCAGGCGATTGCCGAGGGGGATCTGGTGGTGGCTTCCGTGCTCAGCGGAAACCGCAACTTCGAAGGACGGATTCACCCGGCAGTCAAGGCCAATTACCTGGCTTCCCCGCCGCTGGTGGTGGCCTATGCGCTGGCCGGCACGGTGGATATCGATTTGCTGAACGAGCCGATCGGGCAAGGCAAGGATGGACAGCCGGTGTACCTGCGCGACATCTGGCCCAGCCAGAAAGAGGTCCAGGAGACGATTGCCAGCGTCCTGACGCCGGAGTTGTTCAAGGAACGCTATGGACGGGTCTTTGACGGCAACGAAGCCTGGAACGCCATTCCGGTAACCGGCGGCCAAATGTACGAGTGGAACGAAGCATCCACCTACATCCAGCGCGTGCCGTTCTTCGACAATCTGACGCCGGAGCCGGCGCCGCTGGCTGAAATTCGCGGCGCCCGTGCCCTGGCGGTGCTGGGTGACTCGGTGACGACGGACCATATCTCCCCGGCGGGCAGCATCCAGAAAGACAGCCCCGCAGGGAAATACCTGCAGTCCCGTGGCGTGGAGCCCCGTGACTTCAACTCGTACGGTTCGCGTCGCGGCAACCACGAAGTGATGATGCGGGGCACCTTTGCCAACATCCGGATCAAGAACCAGCTTGTGCCCGGCGTAGAGGGCGGCTATACCCGCTACCTGCCGACCGGCGAACAACTGCCGATCTACGATGCGGCGATGAAGTATATGGCCGACGGCACGCCGCTGGTGGTTCTGGCCGGTAAGGAGTACGGAACGGGCAGCTCCCGCGACTGGGCGGCCAAAGGCACCTACCTGTTGGGCGTCAAGGCGGTGATTGCGGAGAGCTTCGAACGGATTCATCGCAGCAACCTGGTCGGTATGGGTGTGTTGCCGCTGCAATTCGTGAACGGGGAGAGCTGGCAATCGCTCGGCCTGACAGGTGAAGAGCAGTTTGACATTCTGGGGATCGATGACAATCTGCAACCGCAGCAGAAGTTGACGGTGAAGGCCACCCGTCCGGACGGAAGCCAGATCACCTTTGAAGTGCTGGCCCGTCTTGACACGCCGGTCGAAGTGGAATATTACCGCAACGGCGGGATTTTGCAGACCGTCCTGCGCAACCTGGCCAATGAGAAAAGCGCATAAACAAATGGCATGGATTGGTGCACTGCCTGGTTTGCCAGGCAGTTTTTTTCTACGCCAGGCATTTTTTTCTGCGAAAGAAAGAGGTGATTTATCCTGGTTCAACGGTTGAAACAATACTTGCAGGAGCAGCGATTGGTTTTGGCGGCCGGATTCGGCGCCTTTGCGCTGGGCATGCTGCTGGGGGTCATCTATTTTGAGCAGCTGCATCAGTGGATGCACCAGTTTTTTGAACAGATTCAGCGGAAAGTGGGTCCGGTGGAGCATGGCCCGGAACTGTTTGTCCGGATTTTCGTCAACAATGCGCTGGCTTCGCTGGTGTTGATCCTCTCCGGATTGCTTTTTGGGGTGTACCCGGTGTACGGGTTGCTGCTCAATGGCATGGCGATCGGCTATTTGTTGCAATCGCTGGCCGTCGCCGGGCAATCGCCTTGGAAAATGTTCCTATTGGGCATCCTGCCGCATGGCATTTTTGAAATACCGGCCATTTTGCTGGCCGCCGCATTTGGCATGCGGTTGGGTCTTTTGGTCTGGCAGTCATTCTTGCGCCTCCTGCGCCCCGCTGCCCGGCGGAAACCGCAGCAGCTGACCTGGCGCGGGCTGTTTGCGCAGCTTCCTTTGACGATCAATCTGGTGCTCGGTTTGTTGCTCCTGGCGGCCGCCATTGAAAGCACCGTATCGCTTTACCTGGTGACGCAATATGTCCCGCTGGCGCCTGCCGGAGAGGATGGCGCGATGTAAAAACGATGAGAACGAGGAAGATGGCACATACTAGGCGTGAAAAACAACCCCTCAAGCTGAATTCTTTGCGGAGGTGCCAGTATGGGCTATCGGACGATGCGGGACACATTGGGAGAGGTGCGCGTGCCGGAGGGGGTTTATTACGGGCCGCAGACGCAGCGGGCGCGGGAGAATTTTCCCATCAGCGGCCTCAAGCTTCCGCGGGTGTTTATCCGTGCCCAAGGGATCATCAAAGCGGCTGCCGCTTATGCCAATCGGCAGGTGGGCATGCTGGACGAGAAGAGGGCAGTAGCGATTATCCGGGCCGCCGAAGAAGTGATCGAGGGCCGTTGGGATGAGCATTTTGTCGTGGATGTATATCAGGCGGGTGCGGGAACATCCCAGAACATGAACGCCAACGAAGTGATAGCGAACCGGGCCGCCGAACTGCTCGGCGGCCAGGTGGGGGACACCCGGCTGGTTCACCCCAATGATCACGTCAACATGGCCCAGTCCACCAACGACACGATACATGTGGCCATCAACATCGCGGCGGCAGAGCAGATGCTCCACCGGCTGCTGCCTTCCCTGAAGCGGTTGTATGAAGCGTTGGCGCAAAAAGCGGAGGCGTTTCAGCCGATTGTCAAGGCAGGCCGCACTCATTTGCAAGATGCGGTGCCCATTCGCCTCGGTCAGGAGTTCAGCGGCTATGCCGTTACGGTGAAACGCAATATCGCGCAACTGGAACAGGTCCTGAAAGAGTTGTACCCGATTGGGCTCGGCGGCAATGCCGTCGGAACCGGGGTGAACGCCCATCCCGATTATCCGAAGCTGGCCGTCCAGCAGGTGGCCGAACGGACGGGGCTTCCTTTTTGCCTGCCCGAGAACCGGTTTTATTTCATGCAGAACACGCATGGCGCGATTCGAGTGAGCGGTGCTTTAAAACATTTGGCGATTGACCTGATCAAGATTTCCAGCGATTTGCGCCTTCTTTCCTCCGGGCCGCGCACCGGCCTGGCGGAGATCCGCTTGCCCGCCGTTCAGCCCGGTTCCTCGATCATGCCCGGCAAAGTGAATCCGGTGATGGCGGAGATGTTGTACATGGTCTGCAGCCAGGTCATCGGATGCGATACGGTCGTTGCCGCGGCAGGAATGGGCAGCCAGCTGGAGATCAATGTCATGATGCCGGTGATCGCCTTTAACCTGTTGCACGCGTTGGAGATTCTGGCCAATGGCATCGATGCCTTTACGGAGCGTTGCGTCAAGGGGATTGAAGCGAACGCAGAGCAATGCCGCTATTGGCTGGAGCGTTCGGCGGCCATTGCCACGGTGCTGAACCCAGTGATTGGATATGAGCGGGCCGCCGCGTTGGCCAAGCGGGCTTTGGAAGAAAACCGGACGGTGAGAGAATTGGTCCGGGAGTCAGGTATTCTTCCGCCGGAAGAGCTGGAGGAGCTGTTTCGATACGAACGCCTGACCTAGCCGCAGCTGCCCAACCCTATGCATGGTGTTGACAAGTATCCTTAACATTTGTCATTTCATCCTCGGTTCGGATAGAATAGATGTATCGAAAAGGATAGGGATAGTGGTATTTGCGGAATAATGAGCATTCGCCGTAAAGTGGTGCAAAGTTGACGAAGGACAAGATCGTCTTGCATGAGGTTGATGAGGAGGATGCCTAATGGCAGAGCTCTATGATCTGATCATCTTGGGGGGCGGTCCGGCAGGCTTGTCTGCCGGGGTGTACGCAGGACGCGCCGGATTGAAGACGGTGATTGTAGAAAAAGGCCTCTATGGCGGTCAAATGCAGAATACGGAAGAGGTGGAGAACTACCCGGGTATCCGCCATACGACTGGCCCCGAGTTATCGGAGGTGATGGGTGCCCACCCGGATGACTTCGGGGTGGAAAAAAAGTACGGAGAGATTCGCTCCGTCCAGCTGGACGGACCCGTCAAAGTGGTTGATCTCGGAGAGGAGCAATTGCAGGCACGCGCCATCATCATTGCCACCGGCGCAGAGGCCAAAAAGCTGGGCGTCAAGGGGGAAGAGGAGTATGCGGGCCGTGGCGTCTCCTATTGCGCCATTTGTGACGGGGCCTTTTTCAGCGAGAAGCGTCCGGGAATGGACAAGGGGATTGTGGTCGTCGGCGGCGGTGATTCAGCGGTTGAAGAAGGGACCTTTTTGACCCGTTTTAACAAGGTGACGTTGATTCACCGCCGCGACAAGCTCCGGGCGCAGCCGATTCTGCAGAAACGCGCCTTTGAGAATGAACGGATGAACTTCATCTGGAACAGCGTTGTAGAAGAAATTGTCGGGGACGGGAAACTGGTGACAGGTGTGCGCATTCGCAACCGGGTAACGGGTGAGGAGACCTTTCTTCCGGCCAACGCGGTGTTTATCTACGTCGGCATGAAGCCGAACACCCAGTTCTTGCCAGAAGATGCGCCGTTCCTCACGGAGACCGGGTACATTCGGACCGATGAGCAGATGCGGACCGGGATACCGGGGGTATTCGCCGCCGGTGACGTGCGTGACAAGACGCTGCGCCAAATCATCACCGCCGCTTCGGATGGCGCCATTGCGGCGATGGAAGCCTATCATTACATCGAATCGTTGGCCGACCAGCCGCAGGAGGCTTGAGTTTCGGCCGCCTGGATGCTGCAGCAAGGAATAGTGATGGGTTCCTCATGATATATGAGGGACCCTTTTTTATTATTTGGTTGAAAGAGTTGGTTGAAAGAGGTTTTTTAATTATTCCAATATATGAAATATCATGGTAAAATTTTCATGAACCCGGCAGAGAATGCCCACGGGCTTCAGCCGTGTGAGGATATGCCAGATAAAGAAAAGGGGAATGTGATGTGATCGACGTCGCCACGCACAATGGTGTTGCATGTGTGCAAGGGACGCATGCTGCTTACGGGATGCCTTGGAGCGTCTACCTGTTTTTCTTCGATGGCATGGTGGTGGATGCCTCGGCAAAAGTATTTGAAAAAGCGTTGATTCCGTTTTATCAGTCGAATCCGATTGAAATGGTCGTGTTGACACATACCCATGACGATCATATCGGTACGGCCGGATGGCTGGAAAACAATAAGCGTGTTCCGATATATGTGCATCCCGGTGCGGTTGCTTTTTGTTCAGAGCCGTGTGATTATGCGGGAACCTTTCGGGAGGCCTTGTGGGGGAAGCGAGATCCGTTTACAGCGCTCCCGTTGGGTGAGGCCATTGATTCCCTTCACTACACATGGCGGGTCATTGAGACCCCGGGTCATGCGCCCGATCACGTCGTGTTGCTGAACGAGGAGTTGGGGATCCTGTTTTCAGGAGACTTGTTCATTACTCCCAAACCAAAGGTGATCATGAGCCATGAGTCTGTTCCTCAGATGATGCGTTCCCTTCGGAAAGTGCTTGCTTACGATTTTCAATCGGTTTATTGCTGCCATGCAGGCTACCTCTCCGAGGGAAAGAAGATGTTGCAAATGAAATTGGATTATTTGGAAGAGATGGTTGGGAAAGTATCATCCCTTTTTCAGCAAGGCTATGCCATCGCCGAAATTGACCAGCAACTTTTCCCGGACAAATTCCCAATTACTTCAATATCCGATGGCCGGTTCGACTCCGTCCATATGGTGCGATCCATTGTGGAAGAACTGGCCGGGATGAAGTAGAAGGCCGGTGCCCATCGGGTACCGGCTTTTTTGCCAGCGATTTTTCAAAGACATTGGTTCAAAGAATGCCAGGTGGTTCGGACTTTTTCACCGGATTTTTCGAAAGATGGTTATTTGTATCAAGATATGCGTTTATTCCATGGTTGAGCGGAAGACATACATTGGATCAAGAAATCAGGTTAGGGGGTGATGATTATGCCAGGAAAAGGAAAGGGTTATGGTTGAAAAGATGGACATGAAGCCGTGCAGCGCATCATCCTAACCACCAGGAAAAAGGTTGTGATGGAAAATAAGGCATGATGAATTCATAAAAGAAAGGAATGAACCATGTGGATCAGACCGGTTTAAATTTGGTGATAGGTCAGTCGGTTCGCGTCGACCGGGGCGGGCCTGAGGCCAGAATAGGGAAACTGGTGGCGGTAAAGAAGGACCATGTTGTGGTCTATCACGAAGAAGAAGGCATGCTCTATTACAAAAGCGATCATATTAAAAGTTTGAGTTTGGACTCCAGGGAAAATCCGGAAGATCTTCTTATGGAGAATCCGGATGAAACACCATTGGTATTACCAAAATATATCGATGCGGAAGATTTTTTATCGGTCATGAAAAATATGAAATACCGTTGGGTGCAGGTTAACCGCGGGGGACCGGAAAAAATCGAAGGTGTGCTTGTCGATGCCAATGACGCGGAAGTGACATTGGTTGTCGGAAATGAAGTGATACGGGTCATGACCTTCCATATACGAAATATCAGCTACGGAATCAAGAAAAAGGAACAAGAGAACAAGAACAGTGAAGAGAATGAGAACAATCAAGAAAAGGATAATCAAAATAAAGAAAAAGATAAGGATCATTCCAAGGAAAAGGATGATCGCAAAGAAAAGAGTGATCACAAAGAAAAGGATAACCACAAGGAAAAGGAACAGCATAAGGAAAAGGGTGAGCGCAAAGAAAAGGGGAATCATAGCAAGCACAAGTAAGAGTAAGTTGAACAGAGCAAACATGACCATTGTCCCTCTTAACCACCTACCAAAACCGGGGTGGATTTTTTTTGGGAGGGAATGCATGAAGGGGCGGTTTCATCAAGCAGCATCATGATTGGATGAATAGTTATGTAGTAAAAATATACTTCCATGATAAGTGGAGGGAGGGTATCCATGCATGGTCTTATCGCGGAAAAGCTCAGAGGGTTGAACAATCAAATGGTACGTGTCAATCGCGGCGGGTCTGATTCGCATTATGGAAGGCTAATTACCGTCAATGATGACCATCTGGTTCTGATGACCGACGATCAGGAAATATACTGCCAAACGCACCATGTGAAAAGTATTGCAACGGACAGCTTTTCGAGCGCCTGTTCACGGGATCGAGTTGAAAGCCAAGCTCCATCATCGCAACACGAAATGACGTTCAGGGATGTCCTGAACAAGATGATGTATCGGCGCGTCCAGATTAACGGAGGCGGACCGGAAAACATCGGCGGGGTTCTGGTTCATTTGCACGACCAAGATGTTGTCATCGTTGATGATCATGAAGTGATATTTGTACCCATATTTCACATCAAAACGATTCGTTGCGATCTGAACAAGGTGGCGGAAGCTCCGAACAACATCTCGGACAGCGAAAAAGGCAGCGAGGAAACAGGAGGCGCCATGACGGAATTGGCGGAAGGCGAAGCGATCACCTCCGCAGCAGGGTCCCCAGCGGGTGCGAAAGCAGAAACAGAGCAGACACGCTATCATTCAGAATATTACAATAAAATTTCAGAAAAAGTTAAAAAAATGAATCACTTCAGCAAACGAACCGTTGTCAGAATACAAAGCAAAAGGAAATATTTGGGTTATCGCTCGTCAAGAGGAAAAACGAAACAGAGAAGCATCGTTTGGCGTTCCAGAACCTATCAAACGGGACATTCAAAAACGGGTTATCCGATGGTATGGATTGCGCCAGGCATATACGGCAATGCAAAAGGCCCTGAAAGGAGGTGGGCCATGTGATGATGATGTTCATACTATTCATCGGCGGCATGCTGTTGTATGTACTTTTAAGGCCGCTGACAACGACCAACCCGAAAACCAGCGAGGCGTTGACAGCCGACCTGGAGCCTGTGCTTCCATCCCAGTTTCAATTCATGAATTATAAACCAAGATTTCAACAGACCAATCCGGTTATCATCCGATACCATTTTATGAACAAATCGGTAAGAAGTATGGAGAATGCACATGAATAATATAGAAACTTTGATGATGTTCAGCCTCTTTGCACTTACGGTGCTTTTTATCATGTGGAGGCCGTTTGGCATCAATGAAGCGGTTCCTTCGACCATTGCAGCTTGCGTCATCTTTCTGTTCGGCATTGTACCTCTGGCAGATATATTCAATATATTCACAATTGTAAGCGGAGCTTCCATCACCATCTTGTCCACCATTGTTATGTCCATCGTCCTGGAAAGCATCGGATTTTTTCGCTGGGCGGCAATGAACTTGGCGATAAAGGCAAAAGGATCTGGGATCTTGCTTTTTTGGTACATCAATTTGCTTTGCTTTTTGATGACCCTTTTTTTTAACAATGATGGCAGTATCCTCATTACAACGCCGATCATCATTCAGACGCTTACGTTGCTCAAGTTGAAGCCGCATCAGCAAATTCCTTATCTGTTATCGGGTGCATTGGTCGCGACAGCAGCCAGCGCACCCATTGGCGTAAGCAATTTGGCGAACCTGATCGCATTGAAAATAGTCGGGCTGGATTTAAATTCTTATGCAACGATGATGTTTGTCCCTTCGATGATTGGCATTGCATCGATTGCCATATTTCTATATGTCTTTTTCAAAGAGGATATGCCAGTCAAAATAAAAGACCATTTCAACATGTTCCATCTGAAGTCGCAAATGTCGGATTATCCTTCGAAAAAATATCCCCATCCATTGTCGCCTAAATCGCAGGAACATGGACCAGTTGACTGGAAAATGTTTCGAATTTGTATTGGCGTCGTGGTATTCACCCGCATCAGCTTTTTTGTTCTTGCTCCGTTCGGTGTTCCCACGGAGTGGCCGGCTGTCATCGGCGCGATGTTGCTGATTGCCATCAGATGGCACAGGAAAAAAGTCGGCGCGATGGATGTGTTGAAGAAAAGCCCCTGGCATATCCTGTTGTTCGCATTCAGCATGTACGTGATCATTTACGGGCTCCATAATGTGGGAATGACGGCGTTCATTGTTGACACCATTGGGGAAAAAGTGAGAGAAAACCATTTGTATGCCGTATTTATCATGGGGCTGCTGGTTTCCGTCATGTCCAATTTATTGAATAATCTGCCTACGATTATGATCGGAACCATGTCCATCACCGAAATGGGCTTGGACCACCAAACCTTACAAGTCGCCTATTTGGCGAATGTCATCGGCGCGGATATCGGCTCACTGATGTTGCCCATGGGAACCCTGGCTACGTTGCTGTGGTTTCATACATTAAGGCAATACAAAATCCCAATGACCTGGGGAAAATATTTGCAAGTGACCATCTACGTGATTCCGATCGGCTTGCTCCTGAGCTTGTTATCCCTTTATTTGTGGACAACGTACGTTATTTTTTAAAATCAATAGAAAGAGGTAACCTGTCATGAATTATTTGCGTTCAATGATTGGGAAAACGGTTGAGTTAGAAATTTCGGGAAACATTGAGCGTGTCGGGATCTTGATTGACTACGGCCTGGATATCGTCGTCGTTTACGACGGGGTTAATTATGTGTACATTCCATTTGGACATATTCAAAACGTCAGGCTTGTCGCAAATAAGTCCCAACAAATATCCGAACCCGATTATAACCGCTTGGAAGATGAAAACGACTTGTCTTACCGGAAAGTTTTGCAGGCATCAAAAGGGATGTTCGTCGAGATTTTTGTCGCCGGCAACCAGTCCATTCACGGTTATGTCACAAGTGTGCAAACCGATTATTTTGTCTTCTTTTCCCCCGTTCATAACACGTTGTTTATTCCGATGTTTCATCTCAAATGGCTCATTCCTTATCCCGAAAACCAATCGCCGTATACAATGGATAAAAAGGATTTGCCGGTTCATCCGACACAGGTCAAATTGTACAGAACATTTGAAGAGCAGTTGAAAAGTATGGAAGGGAAAATTGCCGTTTTCGATCTGGGAAGCAATCCTGATAAAATCGGACTGCTGAAAAGCACGAATCACCATTTAGCCGAACTGGTCGTTGCTGATCAAACGGCCATTTATTGGAACATTCATCATATCAAGATGGTGAATTTTCCGCATCTAAATTGAAGTGTCGGAAAGAAGCGGACGTTACCCGAAGAAAGGGTGACGTTGTTTTTTTTGTGGCAGGAAATGTATGATGGGGATAAGAAACGGGACGCGGATGGATGAAGTTGGCTGGTTGATGAAAGAGGTGTGAGGCATGATACTCGGCACTGGCATCGATCTGGTGGACATCCGTCGGATCGAAGCGGTTCTGTCCCGTCAAGGGGAACGCTTTGTCCGGCGGATTCTCACCCCCGCAGAAAGGGATACGTATCAAACTTACACGGGGCAGCGGCAGTTGCAGTACCTCGCCGGGCGGTTTGCCATCAAGGAGGCGGTGGCCAAGGCGATTGGCACCGGAATTGGCGCTTGGCTCGGCTGGCAGGATCTTGAGACTTCCCAGGAAGGGGGACGGCCGACTGTTTTCCTGTCGGAAGCGGCGAAAAGGCGATTGAATGGTTTTTTGTCCGCGCAAAAAGGGACGGGGGGAATCGGAGATGATGCGCCTGGAATGTGGGAGAGGCTCAGCATCCACGTCTCCCTTTCGCATGAACGGAATTACCTGGTTGCGCAAGCGGTGGCGGAGGCTTGTTCGGATGTCTGAGATTGCGCACATGCCGGGGCTTGTTCGCATATCTCAGGGGGCATGGACATATAGATGATAACGGCAAGGAGGGAAGATTGTGTATCTGGTGAGTGCGCAGGAGATGCGTCAGATGGATCGCCTGACGATGGAGGAACTGGGAATCCCTCCCGCCGTCTTGATGGAAAATGCGGGTGCTGCGCTGGCGCGTGAGATCCGGAGGCACTACCCGGATGTCCGCCGTGTGCTGGTGCTGGCCGGCGCGGGGAACAATGGCGGGGATGGCTTTGTGGCGGCCCGCTGGCTCGCCAACCAGGGTGTCAGTGTGACGCTTTGTTTTCTGGGCAGGGAGGAACGTCTGTCCGCAGAAAGCGCCTTGCATCTGAAGGTGTTGCAGCGGATGGGGGAGCATGTGCAGCGAGTCAGGGTAGTTTCCGAATCCGCCATGGACCTGGCCGCGTTGCGCCGCCATCTCGATGATGCCGAACTGGTGGTGGATGCCCTGTTTGGCGTCGGGCTGAACCGCCCCATCCAGGGAGACATGGCAGAGGTTATCCGATGGCTCAACGCTTCCCCTGCCATTGTTGTGGCGGCCGACATCCCCAGTGGCGTCAATGCGGATACCGGTGCGGTGGAAGGCATCGCCGTGCAAGCTGATTTGACGGTGACCTTTGCCTGTCCGAAGCGGGGGCACTACCTCTTTCCCGGCGCTGGATATCGCGGCCGGCTGGTGGTGGCTGACATCTCCATCCCGTCTTGGTTGGCGGAGCGTGCCGGTGTGCAGGGGAGGTTGTTGACCGAGGATCAGGTGGCCGGCTGGTTGCCTGTACGCAAAGCCCATTCCCATAAAGGGACGTACGGCCATGTCCTGGTCATCGGAGGTTCCCGGGAGATGGTCGGGGCGCCGGTTTTTGCCGCCTCCGCCGCCCTGGCCAGCGGCTCGGGGTATGTCACGCTGGCTGTGCCGGAGACGATTCTGGATCGGGTATCTGTCCTGGAGCCGGCTGCCCTCTTCTGGCCCTGGCCGGAAGAAGGGGGAAAGTTTGCTGCCGGACGGTGGCCATCGGATCTCGAGGTTCAGCTGGTGAATCGCCGTGTGACGGCGGTGGCGTTGGGACCGGGGACGGGGCGCCTGCACAGCGCCCGGGAGTGGCTGCGGGCCGTCTTGTCCTTGCCTGTTCCCTTGGTCGTGGACGCCGACGGACTGAACATGCTGGCCGCGCATCCGGATCTTCTCCGGCTGCGGCGAGCGTTGCCCACGGTCCTTACTCCCCATCCAGGTGAGATGGCACGCCTGTGCCAGACCACCGTGGCCGAGGTCGAGCGCCGGCGCTGGGAGGTTGCCTCCCGTTTTGCGGCAGAGCACGGCCTGTGTGTGGTCCTCAAGGGAACCTACACCGTCATTGCGCTGCCGGATGGAGCGGTGTATCTGAACCAGACAGGCTCGCCATCCCTGGCAAAAGCGGGTTCGGGCGATGTGCTGACAGGGATGATTGCCTCGTTCCTCGGCCAGGGACTGCCATTGGCGCCAGCTGTTTGTTCAGCCGTGTACCTGCATGGTCTGGCCGGTGAAAGGGCGGCCGTTCCCTCTCCCCACAGCAGCAAGCCGCAGTCCATCATCTCACAGATCGGTTCCGCCTTTGCCCAATTGCAAGGGCGCCCATCGTGACCGTCATCTGACCGCCTCCTGCTGTCCACAACATCCGACACATTTCCCGAATCAACGGGCGGGAATACCTGCCCAAAGCGGGGAAAGGGGATGATTGCATGCGACAGACAGTGAGGATAATCGCCATCGTTGTGGGTGCATTCCTGTTGTTGGCCGGGTGTGGCGGCAAATCGGCCGACGGCGTGGTTTCCGACTTGACCAAACGTACGGAGAAGCTGAAAAGCTACCATGCGACCGGGGTGCTTACCTTGCACACCTCGGAACAACCGCGGGTGTATCACGTGGAGGTTTCTTACAAGGAGCCACATTATTACCGGGTTTCCTTGAGCAACAAGGAGCAGGACATCAGTCAGATCATTTTGCGCAATGATGAAGGGGTTTTTGTGCTGACCCCCTCCGTCAACCGCAGCTTCCGTTTTCGCAGTGACTGGCCGAATTCCAATCCGCAACCCTATTTGTATGAGACGTTGGTGCAGGATATCATCAAGGACAAGGAACGCCGCTTTGAGAAAAAAGAGCACGCCTACGTGTTTGAGACCAAGACCAATTACCAGAACCGGACACTGGCCAGCCAACGGATTTGGCTGAACCCCAAGGATTACACGCCGTTGAAGGTGGAGGCGCTGGATTCCAGCGGCAATCTCCTGGTCGTGATGGAATTTGAGAAGTTCACGGCCAATGCGGAAGTGGACGCGAACGAGTTTCAATTGGAGAAAAACATGAGCCTGGGCACCGATAAGGAAGCGGTGCCGACAGCCTCAAAGGCGTCCGATAAAACGCGCAGTTTTGGCATCATTCTGCCCAAATATCTGCCGGAAGGTGTCAAGCTCAAGGAAGAGGCGGAAGTGATGAAGGGTGACAGCCGCGTCGTCATCCTGAAATATGACGGCGCCTACAAGTTTACCCTGCTGGAGCAGCGTCCGGAAGCGGCCACGGTTCATCTGCCATTTGGCGAGCCGGTGGACCTGGGACACTCCATTGGTGTGTTCATGAGCGGAGAGCAACAAACGCTGCAATGGATGACAGACGGGGTGGAGTATCAGCTGTCCGGGAACCTGCCGCTGGAGGAAATGATTCGTGTGGCCCAATCGGTTGCGGGCAGCGTTGGAAAATAATCGTCGGCATCACCGTCTCAAGAAGATGTCCCAACTTCGGTTTGCAAGCCAGGGGTGACCCTGGCTTTTCTGTTTGAGAGCCGTTTCCGGTTTTGTGGTAGACATTTGCCGCCTTTTTCGTTAGTCTCAAATCATAGGGGAGTGACCAGTGCCTCATGGAATCCAACGTAGTGTCTTCAAAAAAGCTTCGCTTTTTCCGGCCCGTGTGGGCTGAGGTAAGCCTGGAGGCAATCGTTCATAATATGCGGCAATTCCGCCGCCTCTATCCGGATAAACTGCTGATGGCTGTCGTCAAAGCCGATGCGTATGGACATGGCGCTGTTCCGGTGGCCAAAGCCGCCCTGGAGGCAGGAGCCGACTGGCTGGGGGTGGCCTTTGTGGAGGAGGCGCTGGAACTGCGCCAGGCCGGCGTGAAGGCGCCCATTTTGGTGTTGGGGACAACGCGCGAGGAGGAGGCCATTGAGGCAGCAGTGCGCCACGAACTGGCCTTGACCGTCTACGAGGAGGCCAACCTGTTGCAAATGGCGTCTTGCGCCGGCAAGATGGGCAAGCGGCTTACGGTTCATGTGAAGGCGGATACCGGGATGAACCGGATTGGCATCAAGGGAACGGAGAACGTCGTACGGCTGATTCAGTTGGCCGCTTCACGGCCCTGGATCGACGTGCAGGGGCTGTATACCCATTTTGCCACGGCGGATGAGGCAGAGAAGCGCTTTACCCGGCAGCAATACGAAACCTTTATGGCCATGGTGCGCGAGCTGGAGCGGCGCCGTTTAAAGCCGTCCATTCTTCATTGCGCCAACAGCGCAGCGGCGATCGATCTGCCGGATCTCGCGTCTGATATGCTGCGCATCGGAATCAGTTTGTATGGCATCTTCCCGTCACCGGAAGTTTCCCGCTCACGTCTGGTGTTAAAGCCTGCCATGCAATGGAAGACGCGGGTGGCGATGGTCAAAAGGGTACCTCAGGGCGAGACGATCAGTTACGGGGCCACTTATCAGGTTCAGGACACGGCGGAGTGGATTGCGACTCTGCCGGTCGGGTATGCCGATGGCTATTCCCGCCGGCTGTCCAATATCGGGGAGGTCCTGATCCGTGGGCGGCGCTGTCCGGTTGTCGGCCGGATATGTATGGATCAGCTGATGGTCCGGCTGCCGGAGGATTCCGGGATTGAGGAGGGGGACGAAGCGGTTTTGTTTGGCGAACAGGACGGAGAGGTTCTGCCTGTGGAGCAACTGGCTGACTGGCTGGATACGATCCCGTACGAGGTCCTGTGCATGGTGGGCAAGCGGGTGCCACGGGTGTATCGTTAGGGCCACCCGCCGTATCATTGCACCGGGCGGGGGTTGTGTGATAGAATCGACCTGGTGACAAAATGTTGACAGCGCAAGTGCAATGAAGCTGAGTTTTTCATGACAGGGTTGAAGGTGTTGGGGGTGCTTATGGTGTCCAATTCCAATCACACAAAACGGATCATGATCAGCTTGCCACAGAACCTCTTGAAAGAGGTGGATGGCCTGGTGAAACAAGAAAAGGTCAACCGCAGCGAACTGATTCGCCAGGCGATGCGGTTTTACCTCCAGGAGCGCAAAAAGCGGAACATCCGGGAAACGATGCAGAGGGGCTATATGGAAATGGCGCATATCAACCTCAACATGGCGGCTGAAGCATTTCCGGCGGAAGAGGAGGCCGACCACACTCTGGATCGTCTTGTAAGTGGGGTGTAAAACTTGGCCCCGACGCATGTCAAACGCGGAGATGTCTATTTTGCCGATTTATCTCCTGTGGTCGGATCGGAACAGGGGGGCGTCCGGCCGGTACTGGTGATTCAGAACGATATTGGAAACCGCTTTTCACCGACGGTGATCGTGGCGGCGATCACTGCCCAGATCCAAAAGGCCAAGCTGCCCACCCATGTGGAAATTGAAGCCAAGACGCATGGCTTTGATCGGGATTCGGTGATCCTGTTGGAACAAATCCGGACCATTGACAAGCAGCGGTTGACCGACAAGATCACCCACCTGGATCATGAAACGATGAGCAAGGTGGACGAGGCCCTGATGATCAGCCTGGGGCTTATTGACTTTTAAACGCTTTGCCGTTGAACGGCAGTTGAAATCGAGCGTTGAAATTGAACGGTGGCCATGTTATAATCAAATGGCCGGAGCAAGGTGAAAGGGATAGAAAGACACCGGTTTCATCGGCCTTTTAAGTGTATCGTAACTTCGTGGAGAGATACCCAAGAGGCTGAAGGGGACGGTTTGCTAAACCGTTAGTGGGCTCAAAGCCCAGCGAGGGTTCGAATCCCTCTCTCTCCGCCATATATAAGTACAACAAAGATGCCCGTGAGAGGCATCTTTTTTGTTTGCCTGCGGTATTCATCAATCAATATCCATTTACGTGTCCTTTACAGCGTGCGGCTTTTACGCGTTGGTTTTGTTCTTCCGGACGCCGGTTTTTTGCGGATTTGCCTGATCAGGGCCAGCAGGCTGATGGTGACAAGCAATGCGAGCTGAAACCCCAAATTGATGTAATACAAGTAATTTATCGCCAGCCAGTTGATGATGGAAAAACCGTCCGGTCGGGTGGCGACACCGAGGATGGTCAGGGTGATGAGCAGACCGGAGCTCACGAGGTGTGCGGGAACCCATTTCCTGCTTCGGAACGCGATGAGCAGCGCAAACGTTCCCAGGAGGAGAAACGCTAGTATCTTTGCCCAGCTGCCATAGGCCCAGAGCCAGATCAGGGGCAGCTCCACGCGATCGACGGTTTCGGTGAGACGAATCAGACGGACGGTGTTGTAGTCAGGCGCGTTATAGTAGGGAGCCAGATACGGGTTGAGAACCGTGATCACCTGTATCCGCGAGAAAGCCGCAAGCAGGATGCTGAGGCCCAACCCGGAAAGCAGCGCGCGAAGGGCTTTCGGCCGCTCTTCGACCAAGTGGAAGAGCAGGCACAGAGGAGCGGCCTGGAGAAAAAAGCTCAGGGCGATGGTACAACCCGTGAAAAATTGGGCCTCCTGGCCGATGGGCAGGAGCCACTCCAGATGGACCTGGCGTAACAGCATAATGGTGTAGACCGGTGGCAACAAAAAGACCAGAAGGGCGCAGATGGCGATGGCGCGTCCGCCCGCTTCGATGCCATACATCCCGCCCCAGGCTGTGAGGCAGAGCAGACCAACCAGAAAAACGCTCAGCGGGGTCATTGGCATCATATTGTTGTGCACAAATTCGCTGAAGCGAAGGAGGCTCCAGGCAGCGATCCCCCATGCCCAGAGACCGGCGAGAAGGTGAACACCCCGCCAAACGGTTATTCCCGGGAGGTGGGATAAGGTGTCCAAGGAGGATGCAGGCTTCGGAAGATAGCGGATCACCCGTGTTCCAAGCCAGCCAATGAGCAAGACGGCAGCCATTCCCCCGAGCAGCGTCGCCAGCCAGCTGTCCCGTCCGGCCACCGCCATCAAAGGATAGGGGTAATGGGAGTCGGCATAAAAGATGCCGCTGCCGATGAAAAAGAACAGCCTCGGAGAGATCCGCATCGTCTGAAGGTCCGGGGATTGGTTCACACTTTTCCTCCTCTCAATTCAGACAGGGGTTTTTGGCTTTGCCCTTTCTCCCGCAAATGGACGATCACCTGGATGTCGATCGGCAGTTGCGGATAGATCTGATCCCACTTGGCGATGTGCTTTCGGTAGTAATCCGGGGCGAACCGGTAGACCGCTTCGCCGGTGTCCAGGATGTCTGCCTTGAGCCGCTTCGACTTCTCCAATGTCTGGCGGATGATGCGCCTGATCTCTTGTTCCTGCGCTTTTTGCAGGTCGCGAATGATATGTGGCGTCGAATGAATCTTATTGCTGCCGGCCGTTGTGTTGGCAAAGCGGGTTTTCATATTCACTTCCAGCTTGATGCGCAACTGGCCGTTTTTAAAGTAGGGGCGGATGCGGCTTTTGTTCTGGGTGGTTTCAAAAACCACCTTTTCCCCCTTGTAGTCGATGGGGAAAGTGGCGTTGTTGGGCAATCCGCGGGCCAAATAATAGCCGATGGTCTCTTCCGGTTCCAGCCAGCCGAGAAACCTGTAATCCCGTACCACGCCACTGCCGTACAGCACGGGGACCGGTTTGTCGTGTAAATCGTGAACAATCTCCCCTCGTGCCGCGACACAGGTATAGGACGGGGAGGCTGCGCTGATGAACAGATCATGCAGGGTGGCCTGGGCGGCCATCCCGGTGCGGGGCTGCTCGGCGATGATGCCATAGATCTCCTCGCCCAAGACATCTTCCAGCTCGGGCTGGCTTTCGATGAAGGTTTTGGCGCGAGTCGGTGCAAAAATGACGTAGGCGGAAGCGCGGATTTCCGTCATCGAGAACAGCCAGTCACCGATGGCACGAAAGGCCTCTTCTTCCAGCCCCGAACCGAAGACAAAGGTTTGGCAGTGTTTCCAGGTCAGCTGGTTGGAAGAACGCGTCCGGAGCGTCTCAATGGCATTGAAGACGGTGGTGCTCTTGGCAGAAGCCTTCCATTCTTTCATCTGCGTGGAGCCTCCCTGCCCTTTGACCGGTTCGATGGCGCTGAGTGTCACTTCGTACATGTTTTCGTCGCGATGGTAGTCAAATCCGGTGGAGATCACGATCCCGATCCGGTTCAATTCGATGCCATCCCAGCAGCCGCTCAAGAAAATCGCAGGCAACCATACGCCACCGATCAATAGAATTTTTTTCCAATTCATTCTTCCCGTCTCCTCGGATCGCTCCAGGTTGGTCCCGGCTTGCCGTATCGCTTTTGATTCCTTTCGACAATCGTCGGATTCCGCTTCGGTATGCTGAACATCGGGAACCGCCAGAACAAGTCTTTCCACTTGGACAAAATGGTCGGGGTCAAGGGCGCCAGATAAGGGATGCCAAAGGAACGCAGATGGGACAGATGAATGAGCAGTGCCAAGGTGCCGAACAACACGCCATACATTCCCAGTGTGGCGCTGAGGAACATCATCGGAAAGCGCAGCAGCCGGATGCTGATGCCGGACTCAAAGACAGGAATGGTAAATCCGGCAATCCCCGTAATGGCCACCACCACCACCATCGCCTGGGAGACCAGCCCGGCCTGCACGGCCGCCTCGCCGATGATCAGGGCGCCGACGATCGAGATGGCTTGGCCGACTTGGCGCGGCAGACGGATCCCCGCTTCCCGCAATGATTCGATGGCCACTTCCATCAGCAGGGCCTCTACCAGGGCAGGAAAGGGGACTCCTTCACGGGTAGAAGCCAGGTTGATCAGCAGAGGTGTAGGCAGCGCCTCGATGTGGTAGGTGGTCAGGGCGATGTAGACCGACGGACCGAGGAGGGCGATCGCCACGTTGAAGAAGCGCAAGATGCGCAACGCGGTGACGAAGGTGAAGTGATGGTAGTAATCTTCCACCGTGACATAACCATCGATGAGCAGGTTTGGCACAATCAGGACATAGGGAGAGCCGCTAATGGCGATTACCACTTTTCCATGGTTGAGCTCAAAAGCGGCGCGATCCGGCCGTTCGGTGGACAGCATCTGCGGAAACGGGGAATAGGGGTGGTCGGAAATGAATTCCTGGATTTTGTTTCCTTCGCTGATAAAATCAATATCCAGTTTATCCAGGCGCCGAATCACTTCTTGGAGCACATCCTCGTTGACGATGTTTTCCAGATAAAGCAGGCAGACGCGTGTCTGGCTGATCTGACCGATGATGTATTGCTTGACTTTCAGCTCCGGGACAGGCAGTCGGCGCCGAACTTGTGACAAGATGGTCTCCAGGTTCTCCGTGAACGCCTCGTCGGGACCGCGGACGACGATCTCCCTTTCCGGCGGGGAGATGGTCCGGGTTTCAAATCCTTGCGCCTCGGCCAGGATGGCTTGATCCTCGCCGTCAATCAGGAGGAGGACATGGCCGACCGGGAGCTTCAGGACAATTTCCTGCCAGCTTGAGACGCAAAAGGTGTTGGCCACCTGAATGCACTGGAGAACCGCATGGGTGGTCAGGCGGGACGAATGGCCGGTATCAGGGCTTTGGATCAATTGAAGCAGCGGACCTAGAATGTCCCGATCGATGGTGGTTCGGTCGGCCATCCCTTTAAAGAAGGCAATGGAACTTTTTGGGGTCTGGGAAAGCGGACGCACCACCAGATCGTCGCAACCTTTGAAGATTTCCTTTAACTGCCGCAGATTCTCCTCCAATGAGGAAGTGATGTTCAGGGACTGGAAATCAGAAGCGGGTGGATTTGGCGATGGGGGTTGGGATGGCGCTGACGGCGGAACGCCGGTGCGGTAGCCGGCAGGGTGTTGGCGCGAGGACGCCTTTTTTTTGTTTCTGCCGAAGATTCGCATGCGTGCATCCACTCCTTTGCGGAACGCTCCTGCAACATTCAAAGTCTCTTCAATCTGCGGCGGACGGGGGAGGCGGGCGGTGCCGGATCGGCGATGTAGGGAAGGGAGGTGATTTCGGCCACTTCTTTTTGCCAGGCCACCAGATCCTTTCGATTGACTTCGGCCAGGGAGGTTTTTCCCAGCGCGCGGATGCCGATTTCGATTTCTTCGGCGCAACTGGAGAGGAAGTTGGCGATGCTGCTTGCTCCCCGCTCCGCGTCAAACAGATGGGTCAGGCTGCCGTCGGCAAAGCTCAGCTCGGTCGGCGGTTCGAAGGGGATCGCGCCGACAATCTGATCGTGCACCGCCGCAAAGAGGAGCGGCGTGCCCAGATAGACCGCGCTGGCTCCGAGGGCCATGGCTTTGAGCATGTCTCCCGGTGTGCGCAAGCCCCCGGAGATGATGATGTCGATATCTGTTCGCTTTTGTTCCTCCAGAAAACGGACAGCCCTGACCAGTGCGGCCAGCGTGGGCAAGCCGAAGTCATCCACCAGAATGGCAGGCGAGTCATGCGTGCCTCCTTGCGCGCCGTCCAGCACGATCACGTCCACGCCTGCTTCGATGGCCAGCATCATTTCCCGCTCCAGATGATGGGTGGCGGCCAGCTTTAGGGCGATGGGGGCGCCGCCGCTGATGCTGCGCAGGTGCTTGACCAGCTGTTTCAAACCGCGGACGTTGTGGATACCCGGGATGCCAGCGGGGATGTACAGCTGCGAAGCATGCATGTTAGAAGCTCCCAAATCGGCCAGGATCTCCGGCGTAAGGTGGCTATGTTCCAGGACGGTACCCAGACCGCCAGTCGCCCCTTGTCCGTAACGGATCTCAATCATGTCCGCCTGCGCCAGTTGTTCCTCGCTGGGTTTCCAGGGCGCGCCGTGAAGCTGGACGATCAGCTTGTGAGCCAGTGAGCGTACCTCGGGCACGTACGGCCCCTGACCGGTGTTGCAGGCGGTTCCGGCCATGGCCGTTCCCTTGGCGATGGCCAACAGGACCTCCTTGCTCAGTGCCACGCCGTATCCCATGGCACTGGAGAGCATGGGCATCTTGAGATGTAACGGCCGTTTACAGTTGCGGCCCAGGGTGATACTGATGTCTACCTTCTCCTGCTCTTGCCTTGTTTGCCGCTCCAGTTGCGCAGGTGTGAAGAGCAGCCCGTCGAAGTGCGGGTAGTGGCGATGGGTTCCGATGGGTTTCAGCAAAGCCCGCCCTTCGGCGCAGCGCAATTCGTTTTCAATCGTGTGCTGAACGCCGTGACGGCGCATCGCATTAAAACCTTCCAGCAAGTTTTCCACATATTGATCGGTGAAAAGGCGTCTGACAAACCGGTCAAAGTACCAATTGAAGAGGGGACGCCAGAGCACGAGAAACAAGAGAAAAAAAACGGTTGCTGTCAGCAGGGAGCTGCCCAGTACGAGGAAGAGTTGTGTCCACATGATGCCAACACCTGCAGTTCACCTTTTTTTCTTAATGTGAACACTTTTTCCCAGAGTATGTAGGAAAGAGCTGTAGGAAGGAGAAGTCGGAGGGGAAACGAAAAAACGGGCTGTCCCGTCAGCGGGAGATGCGGATTGGGACAGCCCGTGCAAGTCTTCCGTTTACTTGGCGCGTGTGACGGCGTCGAAGCCGATTTTGGCGTGCGTGCCGTCACAAAAGGGCTTGTTGTTGGACGCGCCGCAGCGGCACAGGTACGTGGTCTCCTTGGTTTCAAATGCGTTGCCTTCCACGTCGACCAGCTTGATCGGACCCTTCACCAGCAATGGCCCGTTGTCTCTCGGGGTAATGCTCACCTCAGACATGTATTGTACCTCCTTTCGAATTCCTTCTTTTCATTTTATTGCCTTTCTTTGGTGTTGTGGTTACATTATCCCATGTCCCCCACTTGCTGTAAAGAAAGGAAGCGGCTGACGGTTACCGTTTTTCCAGTCCGGTTTGGCGGATGCGGACATCATAGGTGACCTGAATCTCTGCATTAGAAAACAGGGTTTCCCAGCTGTCAATCTTCTTCCAGGCTTCTGGGTAGCGGCCGCGAACCAATGTTCCCAGCCTGAGAATGTCTGCATGATATTCCTTCTGCAGTTTCTGCAGGGTCTTTTTGGCTAGTTTCTCGTAATATGCGGCGGTGGCTTGTTCCACCTCGTTCATCCAGCGGACGGGGTCGATGATTTTTTTATAGGTGGATTCGGTGATGCTGCCGTCCATCCGGATGCAAATCTGAAAGCGGGGTTTTCCGCCTTCAAACCGGGCATCGATCCGTGTTTTCGTTTTTTTCGGATGAAACGTGACGAACACATTCTTTTCCGGATCGATGGGAACGGTGACGTCCGGGCCGTTCCGTTGATTGCGGATATGGATCAGAGGAATGATTTCATGTGTGTCCAGATGGCCGACCATCCGGTTGCCACGGAAGACGGCCAACCGATCCAGCTGAATGTCCTCTTTGCTGACACGGGCGTAATAAGCAATGGGTTCCTCGGTGGTTTTGCTCATGGCGATGTACATGTCCCCGAGGGATAATTTGGGCAGAATGCCCAACTGGCTGGAGGTTTTCAATTGATCCATGACAAACACGGTCGGCAGTTGCTCCAGTTTTGGACTAAAGGTCAGGAGGTTGCGGGCCTCTCCATGTACCACAATCGGCCAGAGCAGGCGGCGGAAAGAAGATTTGCGGCGGAGCCCATCAATAATGGAGGTTATGTTCTCCCGGGCCACCTCTTCGCTGATGGCAATCACCCGCGTATGTCCGACAAAGATCATCTGGTTGGTACGCTTTTGCAGGTTGTTTAACCCTTCCATCAAGGTATCGCCTGTGCTTGTGATGACGCGGTAGGCTTCGCCACCGCCACCTCCACCCGTACCCGTGCTGCCGGCAATCTGATTGGGAATGGGCACCTGAATCGAGATCAGGTAGTCTCCAGCGGTTCCCTTGTCAATGCCAATCGCGCTCACGAGTGATCTCTGCTCGATATCCCGACGGTCCCAGCATCCCGTAAGGAACATGCCGGCAAACAGGAGAACGAGGAAGAGGGCAACATGCGGACGATGGCAGAAAGTGGATGGTTTCAATCTCATGTCCTCCTTTCCGGAGACTCCATATCTACTGGCCTGGATGGTCCGTCCGGCGGTTCCCGTTTTTTTCCCGAAGCCGGATCTGGGCCAAGAGCCACAAAATGAGCGGGATTCCAAGCCAGAGCAGGACACTCAAGTAACCCAGGATTTCTATCCAATGAAACACCTGGTAGACGTGAGCCGGCAGGTTGCTTAACCACAGGAGCAAAGGAAACAGTCCCAGAACGATCCACTGGTGATGCCGGATCCGGAAGGATTCCTGCAAGATCTTGGCCGTGGCAAAGTAGAAATTGCTGATGGCCGTAAAAATGGCGGCCACCCACACGGCCAGGTAGGCTGCCTCCACGCGCTCAAAGATCAATCCGGGGATTTCCGTGCTGGTGGCCAGCTCCAGGGTGGGCCACATCAGCCGCTCCAGTTCCTCATAACTGAAGACGGCAATCGCGGCCAGCGTGATCAGGGTGTTCAGCAGGGCGGGAATGCCGATGCCGATAAACTGGGCCCGCCTGGCTGCCGGGATGGGTTGGGTGAAGGCGGAGAGAACCAGCATCATTTCAAAACCCTTATAGAAAACGGAAGTGGCCAGAAGGCTGATGAAGAAGGCTCGCCAGTCAACGGGAAACAATGGCAACAGATTGTTCCAGCGGGCGTTTTGAAAGGAAATGAGGGTCAGCAAGAGCACGGGAATGACAATGAGCGGAAAGAGCAATTCGTTGACCCGCGCGATCACTTCGGCTTCATGCATCGCCAGGTACATGGCCGTGGCCAGCATCAGGAAAAGGATCACGTTCATGGGCGTGTTCTCCAAGACGGCGGCCATGATCACCTCGCTGAAGGCGCGTGTGATCATACTGGTGTCTGCCAGCCATATCCCTGCCAGGCTGATGAGAATGGGGAAACTCAGGACGACTCCCAATCGCGGCCGCGTTTTTCCGCCGAGGAGCTGCCTGCTGTAGGAGACCACGGTTTGGCCGACAAACCGCTGGCCGAGGCTGGAGATCAGACCCATGCCGAGCATGGCCATGAACATCCCTAGAAATATGGACAGCCATCCTGCTTCATGCGCCCAATAGCTGGCGATCCGCGGAAGGGTGAGGACGCCCATCCCGATCAACGTACAGGTCAGGATGGCGGTCACTTGTCGTGGAGCGATCACATAGGGGGTTTCCTCTTTCGCGATGTTCACGCGTTGCGCAATGTTGGATTGACTTCCTGGTTCAGCCATCTCAGATTCTCCTTTTCTGCCTCAGATTACCCCAGCCGCTTGTCGTCGCGAGGCTTCATGATTTTTGGGCGGCTCCGCATCCAGAAGAGCGGCGCGCGAACCAGCGCATCTTTCAAATCGGAGGTACGGCTTGGTGAAATCGGCGCCATGTAGGGAACGCCGAACGACTTGAGACTGGAGAGGTGGATGATAATCACGATCAAAAACAGCATGATGCCCAGAAGGCCTAAGGTGCCGGCGGCCAACATCATTGGAAAGCGCAACATGCGCAGGGCGATGGCCGCGCTGTAGCTGGGGGTGGCGAAGGAACCGAGCGTCGTCAGACCGACGATGATGACCAGGATGGGGCTGATGATCCCGGCGGAAACAGCCGACTCGCCGATGATCAAGGCACCGACAATGCCGATCGTCGGACCGATCGGACCGGGCAGGCGGACACTGGCCTCCCGCAGGATTTCCACGGCGATTTCCATCAGCATCGCTTCCACCACTGCAGGAAAAGGCACGGTGGCGCGGCCGGCCATCATCGCGATGGCCAGTTTGGACGGGATCATTTCCGGGTGAAACGAGGTAAAGGCGATGTACAGGGAAGGCAACAGCAACGACATTCCCATGCTGATCAGGCGGATGAAGCGGATGAAGGTGCCGATTCCAAACCGTTCATAATAATCTTCCGGGCTGTGGTAAAACTGCGAAAAGACAGCCGGTGCGATCAGCACGAAAGGTGTGCCGTCGGTGACGATGATCACTTTTCCCTCCAGGAGGTTGGCCACCGCTTTGTCCGGGCGTTCGGTATTCTGGATTTGGGGAAAGGGGGACCAGTGGTTGTCCTCAATCAACTGTTCCAGGTAACCGCTTTCCAGGGCGCCGTCGATGTCGATGGACTGCAGCCTCTTGACCACCTCTTCGAGAACCTTCTGGTCAACGATGCCGTCGATGTAGATGACGGCGACGTCGGTGTTGGTCCGCTTTCCGATGGTCATGTTTTTGACGCGCAAGTCGGGGTCTTTCAGTCGCAGACGGATCAGCGCCGTGTTCACGCGCATGGTCTCGGTAAACCCGTCGCGCGGGCCCCGAACGACCGATTCGGTGTTCGGTTCCTGCACCGCGCGTCGTTCCCACCCCTTGGTGTTCATGAACAGCGCCATCTCTTCCCCGTCCACCAAGAGGACGGTATCGCCGGAAAGGAGGCTGCGGGTGATCTGCCGGAAGTCGTTGGCCTGTCCCACCTCGTTGATGGTGAGCCCGCTTCTGATCAGCTGGTCGATCAGGGGGGGAGGAGCGGATTCATCCGGTTTTTCGTCCGTGGGCTGGCGCGTATGGAACATCAGGCTCTTGAGGATGTAGTCGTCTATGATCGTGGCGTTGACCAGTCCGTCGATGAACACAATGGCCGCCTTTTTTTCCGGTTTGCCCGCCAGAATGATGTTCCGCATCACCAGATCATCGCTTTCGCCAAAGATATGGCGGATCGTGTCGATGTTGTCAGCCAGTTTTCGGGACAATTTCCTCTCTTTGAGGGCTTCCGTTTTCTTTTCCGCCTGTTTGGCCTGTTCCTCTTTTTTCTTTTTTTTGAGCTCTGAGACTTTCACGGGATGACGTACTTTGCGCACCATTTTCTCCCCCTTACAGGGATTAGTTTGATTTTCCATCCCGTTTTTATGCTTTCAGGAAAAAAGAAAGAAGGAGGGGCAAAAACCCCTCCCTTCTTTCATTGGATGCTTTCCGGCGCAAAGTCCCGCATCACATCCAGCAACTCTTTGCGCGTGCCGATGATGAACGGCGTATCCAGCTTGGTGTAGCGCCTTGCTTCTGTCTCCCGGAGATGGCGGACGAGATCGACAAACTTTTCGTACTCATCGGACTCAAAGGCCAGGATCCATTCGTAGTCGCCGATGCCAAACCCTTGGACGTTGTTGGTTATCACCTCGGGGAAATCCCTGCCCTTCATCCCGTGCTCACGCAGCATCTTTCCCCGTTCTTCCCGCGGCAGCAGATACCATTCGGGCGTGCGGACGAAGGGATAGAGACAGAGGTACTTTCGTGGCGGCAAGCCTTTTTGGAAGGATGTGATGTGATCGCCGACAAATTCCGGGGGACGCGTCAGCCCCGGAAAAGCCCACTGCAAGACGGTGCCTTGTCCGAATGCGGTACCGCGCACATCGACGGCGAAATCCTGCAGGACATCCACTTCTTCCGAGAGGATCCAGAAGACCACGTCAGAATCGTTCCGGAACCCTACCGTGCTGTAGATGCCGCGGACGGTGATGCGATCGCGGTACTTGTCCAGGACAGCTTGCAGTTCTTCGGCGGCCTGCTGCCGTTGTTGTTCAGGGAGACGAAACCAGTGTTCATTCCTCCGGTAGACGAGATGATTGGTATAGATGGTTTTGCGATTTTTGCCGGTATCCTGTGGCGCATGGTGTTGATGGTCCTGATGGGTTGCCATGTCGTCGACACTCCTTTCGTCTTCGTCCGTATTATACCACGAGTGGAGAGGCGGCACGGGACAATCTGTTGACAATTTGGCAAATTGATGTTCCAGGCAATGACATTGCACCGGGATCCGCTTTTCGTTATAATGATTGTGCGATTTAGATAATGCGCATGCGATATACAGTGTTGCCATTATTTTCTGCGTGCATGACCCTTTCTTTTCGGCGATGGCAAATCTTTTCGGCGATGACAAATAAAATAATTGAAGAAGGATAGATTCACAGTTGGTTGTGAATCTTTTTTTACACCCTTAACGGAAGTCATTTCTGCGAAGTCATGTATCGTCGTTGACGGATACAAGAGGAGGGGGAAAGGTTGTCCCAAACAAAACCGCGACGAAAAAAAGGAAGGGTGATACGGATTGCCCTCTTGTTAGCTGTGTTGCTGGCTGTTTTCAGCATCGCCGGAGTCGTGATCGCCGGCGAGATGATGATTGACGAAACCAAATTGACACAGATGAGCCAGACTTCAACCGTCTATGATGCGGATGGTCAGGAGATAGCTTCGCTTTATGTGGAAAACCGCAAATTGATCGAGGACTTTGATAAGGTGCCGGACTATGTGCGGGATGCCTTTATCGCGACGGAAGACAGACGGTTTTATAAGCATTTCGGGGTGGACCCGATCGGCATCCTCCGCGCCCTGGTCGTCAACTTGCAGGCAGGGCGGACGGTGGAGGGCGGCAGCACCATCACGCAACAGCTTGCCAAACTGACCTATTTGACTCATGATCGCACCCTGAGCCGGAAAATCAAGGAGGCCATTATCGCCGTCAACCTGGAACGGAAGTTTTCGAAGGATGAAATTCTGGAGATGTACCTGAACCAAGTCTATTTTGGTCACGGCGCTTACGGCATTGAAACGGCCTCACAACTGTATTTCGGCAAATCGGTGACCGAACTGACACTGGGCGAGGCGGCCCTGCTGGCCGGTCTGCCGAAGGCGCCCAACGATTACTCTCCCTTCAACGACCTGCAAAAGGCGATGGAACGCCGCAAGGTGATTCTCAAGCTGATGGAGGAACAGCAGTACATCACGGCTGAGGAACGGCAGATGGCAGAGCGGGAGGAAATTCGCCTGGCCGAGCGGCCGAAGCGGAAAACCTTTGCCCAGGCCTATCTGGATTATCTGGTCAAGGAGGCGGAGAAGAAGTACGGTTTTACAGAAGCGGAACTGTACCGCGGCGGTTACAAGATTTACACCAACCTGAACCGTCAGGCCCAGGAGGCGATCGAGGCCGTTTTCGCGGATGACCAGTATTTCCCGAAATCGGCCGATGATCAAAAAATTGAAAGCGGGATGGTGATTCTGGATCACCAGACCGGCGGGATCCTGGCGATGGCCGGGGGCAGGGATTATGTGCCCAAGGGTCTAAACTGGGCGACACAACGGGACCGGCAGCCCGGCTCCTCGTTCAAGCCGATTGCCGTGTATGGACCGGCGCTGGAAGAGGGCTGGAGCCCTTACGACCTTTTGGTCGACAAGAAGATCACCTACAAGGAGTACGGAAACTGGACTCCGACCAACCCGGGCGGCCGCTATCGCGGGCAAGTGACGATGATGACCGCGGTGACGGATTCGATCAACGCTTCTGCAGCCTGGCTGCTGAACGAGATCGGAGTGGAAAAGGGTTACGAATTTGCCACCCGGTTGGGCGTGCCGATGGCTGAGCAGGACCGTCATAACCTGGCCATTTCCCTCGGCGGCCTCACGCATGGCGTGTCGCCTCTGGACATGGCCCAGGCCTATACCGCGTTTGGCAATAACGGCAAGATGATGCGGGCTTATGCGATTCAGAAGATCACCACGCAGGATGATCGTTTGATCGTCCAGGCCGAACCCAATGGCGAAACCGTCATGAGCCCGCAAAGCGCCTATTACATGACGCGGATGCTGGAAAATGTGGTGAAGGAGGGAACGGGTAAAAATGCCCGGATGGATCGGGCAGTGGCGGGGAAAACGGGAACCGTCGCGCTCGATCCGAAGGTGTTCAAGGTGAACGGGAACAAGGATGCCTGGTTTGTCGGCTACACGCCGGAATGGACGGCTGCGGTCTGGATGGGGTATCCCAAGACGGATGAGAAGCATTACCTGAAATTCAGCGGCGGAAGTTATCCGGCCAAGCTCTTCAAAGAAGTGATGCGGCGGGCCTTGAAAGGCCACCCGGTGACACAGTTTGAGCGTCCGGAAGGTGTGGCTGAACTTATCCCGCCTGTTCAGTTGACGCAGATTACGGACCTGAAGGGACAATACAACCCCGCGCAGCAGGCGATCGAGCTGAGCTGGACCCCTCTGGAACCGGAAGGTGCTGTGGGTTACCGGGTATACCGCAGGGCCGAACCGGCAAATTGGCTTGGACAGTGGTTGAATGGACGAAAAGGAGAGCAGAAGAACGAGGAGAACCCGCAAGAACAGGGACCGGCAGAGGGTCAACCCTCGGAGGCGCCGCCTGAATTGGGCGTGGCACCCCAGGGGGACACGTTGATCGGTGAAAGCAGGGAGGGGTATTTCCGCGATGAAGGCGTGGATTCCCGGTACACCTACACTTACTATGTGATTCCTTATAATCTGAAGACCGGCGAGGAAGGGCCCAAATCCAACGAGGCTGTGGTCGAGGTGACGGGCTCCGGGAATCTGAAAGATTACCTGAAAGAATGGGAGAAGCGATGGAAGAATGAACGTCCTGAGGAAGAAAATCCTCAGGAAGAGCAGCCTGATCCTACCCAGCCTCCCGATGGGAACAATCCGCAGCAACCTCCCTCGGAGGGAGATGATTCGGAGGGAAATGATTCCGGAGAGGGAATATGGCCACCGGTGAATGGGCTGTTGCCGAAGCCGCCGCAGGAAGAAAAAGGGAAAGGGAAGCCGGAACAGCCTGCCAATCGGCAATCTACCCATCCGGATGCGCTCCCCTCCGAACCGCCGGACGGCTGGCCGCCAGAGCAAAGCCAGGTCCCTACCCCGGTTCAGCGAGGGACGTACTAAGAGAGATATTTTCATGCTGAAAAGCGCTTGAAAAGTTTTGTCAGGGCCCCGAACAAGTGATTCGGGGCCTTAAATTTTTCCTGATTTGCTCTTGCACAACTCGATGTTTCGTGTTATGATATAACTTGTCTGTGATGAGATGATGTTAACGTACGAGAGCCATTAGCTCAGTTGGTAGAGCACCTGACTTTTAATCAGGGTGTCGGTGGTTCGAGTCCACCATGGCTCACCAGCAAGATGCGGGTGTGGCGGAATTGGCAGACGCGCTAGATTCAGGTTCTAGTGGCCCACAAGGCCATGGAGGTTCAAGTCCTCTCACCCGCACCATACATACAGACCATGAAAGCCTTGATTTTCAAGGCTTTTTTCTATTTCTGCGTGTCTTAATCAATGATGGTGGAATAAAGAGCATGTGTTCTGTTTTAGGTGGTTGGTGCCAAATTGGTGCCAAAAATTTATAAAAACCGGCGAGGGTCTGGAGGGGGCAATAAAACCCACTCCTTCAGGGGTGGGATACATGGACCCCTCCTGGCAAACATTTGTTCCATCTTCCTTTCCCATGGTATCATAAGGACAAGGAAAGAAGGTGGAACAAATGCACAAGGCGTACCGGTTTCGCATCTACCCAAACAGGACGCAACGTGATCTCATCCATAAGACGTTCGGATGTTGCAGATACGTCTTCAATCACTTCCTCGCCAGACGGAAGGAAGTATACGAGGCGGAAGGAAAGACGCTTGGGTATAATGCCTGCTCCGCCTTGCTCACCCGTCTCAAGAGAGAGCTGGATTGGCTCAAGGAACCGGATGCCACGGCGTTGCAGACGGAACTGCGGCATCTGGATGACGCATTCAAACGTTTCTTTCGGGAGAAAAAGGGCTACCCACGTTTTAAGAGCCGGAAGAACCCGGTGCAATCCTATACATCCAAAAACAACAAGGGAACCATCGCCATCCAAGGAAACCGGATTCGTCTCCCGAAACTGGGGTGGGTCAGGTTTGCCAGGTCCCGCGAGGTCAAGGGCCGGATCATCTCCGCCACCATCCGGCGGAACCCGACGGGTAAGTACTTTGTCTCGGTGTTGGTGGAAACGGAGATTCAACCGTTACCCGCTTGTGATAGTAAAGTGGGCATTGACCTTGGGGTGAAAGACTTTGCCGTCCTTTCCACCGGTGAATCCATTGCCAATCCGAAACATCTGTACAAACACGAAAGGCGGTTGATTCGCTGGCAACGCATCCTTTCCCGTCGAACCCAAGGCGGCAGGCGATGGGAGAAGGCCCGGTTGAAAGTAGCCTGTCTGCATGAGAAAGTGTCCAACTGCCGAAGGGACTTTCTGCACAAGCTGTCGACCAGGCTGATTCGCGAGAACCAAGTGATCTGCCTGGAGGACCTGCAGGTGCAGCATATGCAAAAGAACCACCGGCTGGCCAAGCCTATTTCTGATGCATCCTGGGCAACGTTCCGTTCCATGTTGAAATACTAGGTGAATTGGTACGGACGAAGCCTCGTGCTTGTGGCCAGGACATTTCCATCAAGCCAGCTTTGCTCTTGTTGCGGATTTCGCAACAAAGAAGTGAAAAACCTTGGCTTGAGAGCATGGACATGCCCAGAGTGTGGTGCTCACCACGACAGGGATGTCAATGCTGCAGGAACATCCTGCAAGAAGGATTGCGTCTGTTGGCATAGCCAACTGAACCGTGGGACACACGGGGATCGCTCGGTCAAGAAGCGACCGTTGGGTCGCTGTTCCCGAGAATCCCACGGCTTAAAGCCGTGTGGAGTGTCAATTAAATAAAAGCTTGTCAGACAAAGGCGCTTTTTGTTAAAAATGAATTAAAGAAAATTCCATACGCCTGCTCTAAAAGTGCCCGGGTAAACGTGCTCGGGATAATAGGGAAATCGGTGAAAATCCGATGCAGCCCCCGCTACTGTGAGCGTGGATGAAATTGCAGCAAACCACCGGCCAGACAACCGGGAAGGTGCAAGAGTAAGATGAAGCGCGAGCCAGGAGACCTGCTTTTAGAGCTTGTGTCGCTTTGTCTTTCGGTGGGAAGGATAAAGGGAAAGTATCCGAAGCGCTCATGCTGTTCACCGCTTTAAACTTCCGGTTTTGAGAAGCGGCCCTAAAGTTGGGGTCGCGCCGGGTGAACAGATCGTTGGCTTTGACAGGATGTACAGTCCCTGGCCCTCCGGCCGGGGCTTTTTTGCTTGTTTGTTGAAAATTGGCTGTCATATGGTTTCCTGCAACTGAATAGAGGATCGGCAGAGGTGCCCGCAGGCAGTTCGATGGGCTTAAAAGGGAAGACCGGTGAGAATCCGGCACGGTCCCGCCACTGTGATTGGGGAGAGAACCATCATGAAGCCACTGGGTTTTTCACCTGGGAAGGAAGATGGGGATCGATGAACCATGAGTCAGGAGACCTGCCTTTGCCGCGTTGGTCAACTTCCTACGAGGATAGGAGAGTTGATGGGGAATAAGGCCTTGGCGCTTCGGCAGGCGTTGTGGGGTCCCAGATGGATGGGGACTTCGATGCGCGTGTGATGGACATGCTCAGGCCAAGTGAGGGAAAACGTACTCAATCGTTCCTTTTCAACGGCACCCTTTCCGCGTGGGAAGGGTGTCTTTATTTGTTTTCTTAACCATTCATGGGAGGGGTTTTTTGGCATGAAGGGACGTGCGATGTCGGGCAAAATCATGGTTGTGGGATTCGGCCCGGGAGATGTCAAGCACATGACGTACAGGGCCAAGGAAGCTTTGGAAGAAAGCGACGTGATCGTCGGGTATAAAACGTATGTGGAATTGATCCGTCCGTTTCTCAAGGGTCAGGAAATTATCCGAACCGGCATGACCGAGGAAGTGTCCCGGGCCCAATCCGCCGTTAAAAGAGCGGAAGAAGGGAAAAAGGTGGCGGTCATCTCCAGCGGTGACGCCGGTTTGTACGGCATGGCCGGACTGGTGTATGAAGTGCTGATGGCCAAAGGATGGCGGGAAGAGACGGGGGTCCAGGTGGAGATCATTCCGGGCATATCGGCCATTCATTCTTGTGCTTCCCTGTTGGGGGCCCCGGTGATGCACGATGCCTGCACCATCAGCCTCAGTGACCATTTGACCCCGTGGGAATTGATCAAAAAGCGGATTGAAGCGGCGGCCATGGCTGATTTTGTCATTGCTTTGTACAATCCCAAAAGCGGACGACGGACCCGCCAAATCGTGGAAGCCCAGCGGATTTTGCTGGCCCATCGGTCGCCGGACACGCCGGTGGGCTTGGTCAAAAGCGCCTATCGTAAGCGGCAACAGGTGGTGCTGACCACATTGAAGGAGATGCTGGAGCACGAGATTGGCATGCTGACGACGGTGATAATCGGCAATTCCACCACCTTTGTCTACGACGGCAAAATGATCACACCGCGGGGCTATCAGCGCAAATACACGCTGGACCGGGAAAAACAGCCGCTGGCTCCTCGGGAGCGGCTGCGTCCGGAAGCGGAGCCGTGGGCCTTGCAGGCCGAGGAAAAACATCCACCAGCTGCCGTTCCCGAAACAAAGGGGACAGAAAAGCAAGCAACGGAAGCAGCACCGGAGAAGACGCCTTACCAGTGGGCCATGGAAGCTTGGCAAAGACTGGATGCCCGGCGGGAAGCGGCCGCCGCTTCACCGCGAGGGACCGTCGCTTTTTCCCTAGGTCCCTTTAACGGTCAGGTAGAGGAGATTTTGGAGGCAGCGGTCAGCCCTGGCCTGGCCAATAAGCAATTCAAGCCTGAACAATTGCAAAAGTTGGCTGAGCTGGTTGGCGACAAAGGATCGATCCGTTACAGCCGCCACCACCAGCTGCTGGTGGAAATTCCCACCAGCGATCCGGAGCAGGTGGTCAACCAATTAAAAAATGTCGGTTTGTTGGTGGAACCGGTGGGGAATGTGGTGCAGATCAAAGCCTGCGACTTTTGCGACGGAGAAAAATTTGACGCCATTCCCTATGCGGAAGAGCTGCACAAATGTCTGGGAGGCTTGTCGGTCCCCAAAACCTTAAAAATCGGGTTCAACGGATGCGGCATGGCCTGCTACGGCGCGGTGAACGATGACATCGGCATTGTTTACCGCAAAGGGCGTTTCGACCTGTTTTTAGGCGGAAAGAACATCGGCCGCACAGCCCATCCGGGACAGCCTGTGGCGGAGGGCATCCCCCCTGAAGAGCTGGTTGGCCTGATTGAGCGCATCGTCCGTTTCTATGCTGAAGAAGGACATCCCAATGAGCGCTTCCATAAGTTTTTCAAGCGGGTCAAAGAAATTGAGGGCTTTCAATATCAAGATGTGTGGCCGCCAATCACGGTTGATACGGTGGCTTGCGGCGATTAAAAAACTTAAGGAGGGGAACCGGATGAACCGGTTGGAAGAAAGACGCAAAGCGGTCCTGTTGGTCGGACATGGCAGCAAAGATCCCGAAGGCAACCGGGAAGTGGCCGTGTTTGCGGACAAGCTTAAGCCCGCTTTAGGGGAATATCTCGTTCGCCACTGTTATTTGGAGTTTGCCTCCCCGACCATGACGGAGGGCATCGCGCAATGTGTGGCGGACGGCGCGCAAGAAATCGCGTTGATCCCCGTCCTGTTGCTGCCGGCCGGCCATGCGAAGCTGCAGATTCCCCATGAACTGGATGAAGCCCGCCGCAAGTATCCTGAGGTCACCTTTCATTATGGGCGGCCGCTGGGCCAGCATCCGCACATCGTGGATGTCTTGCTGTCCAGACTGGCGGAAAGCGGTTTTGGGCTGACGGAAGAAGCAGACAGCGGCATGGCCCAAAAGACCGTCGTCCTTGTCGTGGGCCGGGGAAGTTCCGATCCGGATGCCAACAGTGAACTGTACAAGCTGGCCCGTCTGCTGTGGGAAAAGGTGAATGTGAAGTGGGTAGAGACGGCATTTATGGGCGTGACGGAGCCCTTGTTGGAGGAGGGCCTTGAGCGCTGCGTGCAGCTTGGCGCCGAACGGGTAGCGGTGCTTCCCTATTTTCTCTTTACCGGCGTGCTCATGAAGCGCATGGCCCGGGCGGTTGAGCGTTTTCGCGAACGGCATCCTGATTGCCAGATTCGTTTGGTTCCCTCCTTTGGGGATCATGAACAATTGCGGTCCATTGTACTGGACCGGGTGCAGGAGGCATTCGCAGGTCAGGCGCGAATGAACTGCGATCATTGTCAGTATCGTCTTTATGCCTTGGAACATTTGGGTCATCATCACCACCACCATCAACACGCGCAAAGTTGAAGCGGTGGCAGGCGACATCTGCCACGGGCAGGCACTTGTTTGGGAAAGGAGCGATGGCGCTTGATTTTCATGCTTGCCGGCACGAGCGACGCACGGGAATTGGCCTTGGCCATCCAGGCGGCAGGGTACCGGGTCCTGACTTCGGTGGTGACCGAACATGCTGCCAAAAGGCTGCATGAAGCGGGGCTTGAGGTGCATGTCGGTCGCCTGACGGCGGAAGAGATGGTCAACGTGATGAAAGCCCACGGCTGCCGGGTGGTTGTGGACGGCAGTCATCCCTATGCCGATCAAGCCTCGCAAAATGCGGTCCAGGCGGCGAAAATGGCCGGCGTTCCCTATATTCGTTATGAGCGGGAGCAACAACGCTTTGAGCATTCCCGCATTGTCTGGGTGGATGATTACGAACAAGCCGCGGAAATTGCCGCGCAAAAAAAGGGCGTCATCATGCTCACCACCGGGAGCAAAACCGTGGATATTTTTGCCCGCCGGCTGTTGGGGATCCCGGAGGTGACGCTGGTGGTCCGATTGCTTCCCCGCAAGGAAAATATGGAAAAATGTGAACAGCTGGGCATCGACCAGCGTCACATCGTGGCCATGCAGGGGCCCTTTTCCAAAGAGTTGAACAAAGCCTTGTATGACCATTACGGTGTGAATGTGATGGTCACGAAAGAAAGCGGCAAGGAGGGAGCGGTGGATGAAAAGGTGGAGGCGGCCCTTGAAAAGGGGATCGAGGTGATCATGATCAGACGCCCCAAGGTGGACTACGGGGTGTGTTATCACACATACGGGGAAGTGTTGCGTCACCTGAATCGGTTCGCTGTCCGGCCGGTTGAGGCGTGAACGCTGATCAGGCGGCGCCTGAGGAATGTTCGCGCGCTGCGCATGGAAAGCAGTCAATCATTTGGGAGGTTGGCGGAACGTGGAATTTTCAAGCGGTTTTCAACCGATCACTTTGCAACCGCAGGAAATCGAAAGGAAAAGTTTTGCGATCATCCGGGAAGAGTTTGGGGAGCATGCCTATTCGGAAGCCGAATTTGCCGTTGTACAGCGCATTGTCCATGCCTCGGCCGATTTTGAGCTGGGCAAAAGCATCGTCTTTCATCCCCGGGCTGTGGAAGCCGGGGTGCGGGCCATCCGCCAGGGCCGGCCGGTGGTGGCCGATGTGCAGATGGTCCAGGTGGGGATTCATAAGCCCCGTTTGGAGAAATTCGGCAGCAGCGTCCGTGTCTACATTTCCGATCTCGATGTGGCTGAGGAAGCCAAGCGGCACAATGTCACCCGGGCCATCATGGCCATGCGCAAAGCGGTGAAAGAGGCAGAAGGCGGCATCTTTGCCATCGGCAATGCGCCCACGGCGCTGTTGGAATTGATCCGGCTGGTCAAAGCGGGAGAGGCCAAACCGGGACTGATTATCGGCCTGCCTGTCGGGTTTGTGTCGGCGGCGGAGTCGAAAGCCGAGCTGGCCCGACTGGACATTCCCTACATCACCAACATCGGCCGCAAGGGGGGCAGCACGGTCACGGTGGCGGCTGTGAATGCCTTGTCCCTCTTGGCCGAACAGGTGGTTGAGTAACTTGGAAAAAAAGTTGCGCCACGGCTATACCACCGGAGCGTGTGCCACGGCGGCGGCCAAGGCCGCTTTGACCGCTTTGTTGACCCAACAATGTCCACAGGAAGTGACGATTCGGCTGCCCATCGGCCAAGAGGCCACGTTTCAGCTAGCCCACTGCCGCTTTTCTCCGCAGCAGGCGACGGCCGGAACGATTAAAGATGCCGGGGATGATCCGGATGTGACGCATGGGGCCTTGATTGAGGCGACGATCAGTTGGATGGCTGAGCCGGGGATTGTGCTGGATGGCGGTCCAGGTGTGGGCAGGGCAACCAAACCCGGTTTGCCTGTTCCGGTGGGGGAGGCGGCCATTAATCCGGTCCCCCGCAAAATGATCCTGGACACGGTGCGGGAGGTGTTGGAGCAACACGGCGTCTCCCGGGGGGTCAAAGTGGTGGTTTCGGTTCCTGAAGGGGAAAAAATCGCCGAAAAAACCTTGAATCCCCGCCTGGGGATCATCGGCGGCATTTCCATTTTAGGGACGCGGGGCATTGTGGTTCCCTTTTCCACAGCCGCATACAGGGCCAGCGTGGCCCAGGCCATTCGAGTGGCCCGCGCCAACGGATGTGATCATTTGGTGTTATCCACGGGAGGGCGCAGTGAAAAGCACGCCATGGGGTTATATCCGGATCTGCCTGAAGAGGCGTTTATCGAAATGGGGGACTTTGTCGGTTTTGCCCTGAAGCAATGCAAAGGGCAAGGGATTGGGCGTGTCTCCTTGGTGGGAATGATGGGGAAATTTTCCAAAATCGCCCAGGGCGTGATGATGGTCCACTCCAAAAGCGCCCCGGTTGACTTCAATTTTTTGGCCGGACTGGCGGAAGAAAGTGGAGCCCCGCCCGAGGTGGTGGAAACGGTGAGACAGGCGAATACGGCAGCGGAAGTGGGCGACCTGATGCATGAACAGGGGTATTCCCGCTTTTTTGAAAAGCTGTGCCAGGCTTGCTGCCGTGCCGGATTGAAAGAGGTTGACGGAGGGATTGCGTTGGAAACGGTCATTTTTTCCTTTAAAGGGGTTTTGCTGGGAAGGGCGGTTATCGATGACAGACGCCATTAAGGTGATCGGCATCGGGGATGACGGGCGGCGAAGTTTGCTTCCCCAATATGAACGCTGGATTGAAGAGAGCCAGGTCCTGGTGGGGGGAAAGCGGCATTTGGCGTTTTTTCCAGACTACCAAGGGGAAAAAGTGGAGATGGCCGGCAGTTTGAAAGACGTGGTCCAGCGTTTGAAAGAAGAAACCCGTCCCACGGTGGTATTGGCCTCCGGAGATCCTTTGTTTTACGGCATCGGGGGCTATCTGGCCAAACACATGCCCGTTGAAGTGTATCCCAACCTCAGCTCGTTGCAACTGGCTTTTGCCCGCATGGGCGAAAGCTGGCACGATGCTTACATTCACAGTGTGCACGGCCGTCCGTTGACCGGCCTGGCCCAGCGGATTGACGGACGCCACAAAGTGGTGTTGCTGACCGATGAGACCAACAGTCCGCAGGCGATTGCCGCCTATCTCAAAAAGTTCGGCATGACCGAGTACAAAGCGTTTGTCGCGGAAAACTTGGGTGGCGAACAGGAACGCACAGGCTGGTACACCTTGGACGAGATGATGGCGCAAACGTTTTCTCCCCTCAATATTGTGGTTTTAAAACGCGTCGGTCCTTCCCCCCAATGGCCTCTGGGCATCGATGATGAGGCGTTCGCCCAGCGCAAACCGGATAAAGGCCTGATCACAAAGAAGGAAGTGCGTGTGCTCAGCTTGGCCCAATTGGCTTTAAGGCCGGACAGTGTGGTATGGGACATTGGCACCTGTACGGGATCGGTGGCCATTGAGGCGGCACGGCTGGCCCGTGAAGGTACCGTCTATGCCATTGAAAAAAATGAAGGCGATCTGGAATTGTGCCGGCGCAACATGTTGACCTTCCGGACCGATTTTGTGTTGAAACACGGCAAGGCACCCGAAGGGTTGGAGGATTTTCCCGATCCCGACGCCATTTTTATCGGGGGGACGGGTGGTCGTTTGGACGCTTTACTGCACGCCTGTGCCGGCCGCCTCAAACCCGGCGGCACAATCGTGCTGAATGCCGCCACCGTTGAAACCTTGTCCCAAGCCTTGTCCGTCTTTCAGGCACTGGGTTTTGCCACCCAAGTGACACAGGTGCAAGTGTCCAGGAGTAAACCCATCCTGAACATGAACCGATTTGAAGCCCTGAATCCAGTGTTTATTCTCCGGGCTTTCAGGGAAGGGAGCGACAAGCCATGAACAAGGCGGGGACGTTGTATGGCGTCGGGGTGGGGCCGGGCGACCCGGAGCTGATTACCGTCAAAGCTTTTCGCATTTTGCAGCAGGTGCCCGTGATCGCCTATCCGCAAAAAAGAAGAGGAAGCAAAAGCTACGCCCACCGGATTGCGGAAGCCTTTATTCCGGCCGGCGAAAAGGAGCTGGTGGGCCTGGTCTTTCCCATGACCAAAGACCCGAACATCCTGGAACGGGAGTGGAACAACACGACAGCCACTCTGTGGGAATATCTCGAGCGGGGGCAAGACGTGGCTTTTGTCACCGAAGGGGATCCCCTGCTGTACAGCACGTTCATTCATATGAAACGGCTGATGCAAGAACGGCACCCTGAGGTGAAAATCGAAGTGGTGCCTGGCGTCTCCTCCATCCATGGCGCCGCCGCACGGTTGGGGATCGATTTGGCCGATGGGGATGAGCGGGTGGCCATCGTCCCTGCCACACATGACCGGGAAGCGATGCGCAAAGTGCTGGAGGAGAACGATTGCGTGGTTTTCTTGAAAGTAGCCAAAGTGCTGGACCTGCTCCTTTCTGTGCTGGATGAACTTGGCCTGCGCCGCCATGCTTCCGTGGTGACCAAAGTGACCTCAGACGAAGAGGTCATTTGGGATGTGGACCGATTGGACGGATTGGAACTGGAGTATTTGACGCTCATGGTGGTGAGAAAAAGGTGAAAGTGTACATGATTGGCGCCGGGCCCGGCGACCCGGAACTGATTACGGTGAAAGGCTTAAACATATTACGCCGCGCTGATGTGGTCATGTATACCGACTCCCTCGTGAATGAGCGCTTGATCGCCGAGGCCAAACCGGAAGCGGAAGTGATCAAAAGCGCCGGTTTAACCTTGGAAGAAATGACGGCCATGATGATTGGCGCTGTCCGGCAGGGGAAAGTCGTGGCCCGCGTCCACACCGGGGATCCTGCCGTGTTCGGGGCGGTCATGGAACAGATCATCCGCTTGAAACAAGCCGGCATTCCCTACGAAATCATTCCCGGGGTCAGCTCGGTATTTGCGGCGGCCGCCGCATTAGGAGCGGAACTGACCATCCCTGAGCTGACCCAAACGGTCATTTTGACCCGGACCGAAGGCCGGACACCCATGCCCGAACGGGAGAAATTGAAAGATTTGGCCCGCCATCACTGCACGCTGGCGCTCTTTCTCAGTGCCACATTAGCAAAAAAGGTGGTTCTGGAGTTAAAGGAGGCGGGTTGGCGTGATGAGACACCGGTCGCTGTGGTGTACAAAGCGAGTTGGCCCGACCAAAAAGTGATCCGCACCGTCTTGCGCGATTTGCCGGAAGAAATGCGCCTAGCTGGGATTCGTTCCCAGGCGATGATTTTAGCAGGCTGGGCTTTGGAACCGGACCACGAGAAACTGGCTGCATACCGGTCCAAGCTGTACGATCCCGCCTTTACACACCGATACCGTCAAGGGGTGAAACCACAATGAGCAGGCCGGCGGTGATGCGGCTGGAAGAAGGCAGAGAGCCCAAGATCACGGCCCAGGGCGTTTTTGCTGCCGTGGCCATTACCAAGCACGGCGTTTCCATGGCCCGAGAACTGGGCAAGCTCATCCCCCAAACCGATGTGTATTACATGTCCAAATTTGCACAGGGGGACGAAGGGGAAAAAGGAATCCGGCTGTTTGACGGCAGCGTGCGCCTGCTCTTGCCCGCTTTGTTCCAAACGTACCGAGGCCTCGTGTTATTCATATCCCTGGGCGCCGTGGTGCGGATGATAGCCCCGGTATTGCAGGACAAAAAAAGCGACCCGGCGGTGGTGGTGGTCGATGACAAAGGCCAGTTTGCCATCAGTGTGCTCTCCGGGCATCTGGGAGGAGCCAACGACCTGACCCGGGAGGTGGCGGCCTGTCTGGGGGCGACCCCGGTGGTGACCACCGCTTCCGATGTGCAACAAACCATTGCCGTGGATTTGTTTGGGCGCCAGTTTGGCTGGGAATGGGAATCGCCGGAGAAGCTGACACCGGTCAGCGCATCGGTGGTGAATGAGGAACAGGTGGCGGTGGTGCAGGAATCGGGGGAGCGGAACTGGTGGCCGTATGATCGTCCTTTGCCGCCCAACATTCACGTGTTTGATTCCATCCGCGAAGCTTTGCGCATGAACCCGCAAGCGGCCCTGGTGGTGACACACCGCCTGCTCAGTCAGGACGAAGAGGCCATTTTGGCGAACGGGGTGTTGTACCGGCCCAAAGTGATCGTCTTAGGCGTGGGGTGTAACAGAGGGACCAGCGCGGAAGAAATCGAATCCGTCATTCAAGAGACGCTGGCGGAATTGAAGTTTTCCATCAAAAGCGTGAAAGCCTTGTGCACCATCGATTTAAAAAGAGATGAGCCGGGGCTTTTGGCGGTCGTGAAAAAATACGGCTGGAAGTTTGTCACTTACAGTCCGGAACAATTGAACTCGGTGCCCATTGAACAACCTTCAGAGGCGGTGTACAAGTACACCGGAGCATATGGCGTCTGTGAACCGGCGGTCAAACTGTACACCGGTGTCGACCGGTTGGATCTGGTGAAGAAAAAATCGGGCAATGTGACCATTGCCGTCGGCCGTCTCCGCCATTCCTGAATGGAAAATCAGAACCGGGCGGAAGAAAGGAGCATGAGCGGTGACAGAAAAGCGCATCGTCATTGCCGGAACAGGCAGCGGGGTGGGCAAAACCACGTTGACCCTGGGCTTGATGGCCGCGTTGAAAAAAAGAGGATATACCGTCCAAGGGTTTAAATGTGGCCCGGACTATATTGACCCCACTTACCACACCGCCGTGACGGGACGTCCCTCCCGCAACCTGGACAGCTGGATGTTTGACGCGGCGGTCGTCCGGGCCATTTTGCACAGGGGAAGCGAAGGAGCCGACATCTCGATCATTGAAGGTGTCATGGGCTTTTATGACGGCAAAAGCCCGTTGGATAACCGGGGCAGTACGGCGGAGATCAGTTTGCTGACGGAAAGTCCGGTGCTTTTGGTGGTCAATTGTCACAGCATGGCCCGCAGCGCGGCAGCCGTCGTAAAAGGTTTTCAAACGTTGGAACCGGCGGTCAAGATTGCGGGGGTTGTGGCGAACCAAGTGGGCAGCAAAGGCCATTTCCGTCTGGTGCAGCAAGCCATTGAGCAGGAATGCGGGATCCCGGTGATCGGCTATCTGGAGCGGAACGGCGACTTGCACATGCCGGAAAGGCACTTAGGTCTAGTGCCGGCCATTGAGCGGGGGGAGCTGGACGCCTTTTTTGACCGGCTGGCCGGGTGGGTGTCCCGGACCGTCGATCTGGAGCAAGTGCTGGCCTTGGCGGATGCCGCACCCCTGGGCGGAGCGGACACGACCTTGTTTCAACCGAGGCGGGAGGCGCAGGTGCAGATCGCGGTGGCCCGGGATGCGGCGTTTCACTTTTATTATCCGGAAAATCTGGAATTGCTGGAAGCTTACGGGGCAAAGCTTGTTTATTTCTCGCCGTTGGCGGGAGAGCCGGTACCCGCCGGCAGCGCCGGCTTGTATATCGGCGGAGGATTTCCGGAGGAGTTTGTCGCGGAGCTGGCCGGGCAAACGCAGGCCAAAGCATCCGTCAAGGAGGCGATTGAAAGGGGCATGCCCGCCCTGGCCGAATGCGGCGGGTTTATGTACTTGACGGAAGCGATTGAAACCACCGATGGAGACGTCCATCACATGGTGGGCATCATCCCGGGCAAGGTGAAAATGCAGGACAAGCTGGCCGCGTTAGGATACCGGGAGGTTGAGGGAGAGGAAGGAAACTACCTGCTTCCGGATGGCGCCACAGCCAAAGGGCACGAGTTTCATTACTCCGTTTATGAACCGCAAGGAGATTTTCCGGCGGCTTATCGCACAACCGGGTTGCGGGGGACGAAGGCAGAAGGGATTCAGTACAAGCGGTTGATTGCCGGGTATACCCATTTGCACTTTGCTTCCGCGCCAGAGTTGGTGGAGCGCTGGATCCAGGCTTGCCTGGAGTGGCAAAACCGTGGCTAGCCGTTCGAAAGGCTTTGCAACCTACCGGCAGCCAAGCGAGGATGAGATTGGACGGAATCCGGAAGGAGTGCACAGATGGGAACGGGTAAAGTATACCTTGTCGGGGCAGGACCAGGTCATCCGAAGCTCATTACGGTGCGGGGCTTGGAATGCATTCAAGAGGCCGACGTGATCATTTACGACCGCTTGGCCAGCCCGGAGCTCCTGGCTTATGCCTCTCCCGAAGCAGAGTTGATTTATTGCGGCAAGTCTCCCCGGTCGCACGCGTTGCGGCAGGAACGGATCAATCAATTGCTGGTGGAGAAAGCGCGGGAAGGAAAAGTGGTCACCCGCTTAAAGGGAGGCGATCCGTCGGTTTTTGGACGGGTCGGGGAAGAGGCGGAATGGCTCGCGGCCCACGCTGTTCCTTTCGAAATTGTCCCGGGAGTGACTGCAGCCGCCGGGGCCGCGGCAGCGGCGGGCATCCCGCTCACGCACCGGGCCTATGCGTCTTCGTTGGCTGTGGTGACCGGGCATGCCGGGGAAAAAGGTGAATTCTGTCCAGAAACGGGTGCGCCAACAGCCGGGCGGCATGGGATCGAATGCGAACAAACCTGGGCCGCGCTGGCCGGCGGCGTCGATACCCTGGTGTTTTATATGGGCATGAACCGCTTAGGGGATATTTGCCGTTCCTTAATCCGCCATGGCCGGACACCGGCCACCCCGGTGGCGGTGATCCAGTGGGCCACGACACCAAAGCAAAAGCTCGTCACCGGCACGCTGGAGACGATTGAACAACGGGTGCAAGAAAGCGGGATCGGCGCCCCGGCCGTCATCGTGGTGGGGGAAGTGGTCCGCATCAGGGACCGACTGCAGCAGAGCATGGCGTTTCATGCCGCAGGCTTGGCTCCTTTTTCCGGTAGCGGCCAGCAAGGCTGAAGCATTGAAAAACACAAAACAAAACGAGCAGTGACCGTCAACAGCCGCCGGGAAGGAAAAAGCTCTAAGTATCCGGTTCCAATGGATATCCTAAGGGTTTTCACAAAATTCCTGCCACTACCAAAGTATGGCCGGTTGAGATACAATTGGCTTAAAGTACCATTTCTTTAATGAATGAACAAAAAACAGAATCACGTTCAGGGCAAACCAAACGAAAGTTTGGGACGCAAAGCTACGGGTCTAAGGTGCAGAAAAGCGCTATGATCGCCGGGTTGCCGTGGGTTTTGGTGACAGCCTGCCTCCATCGCTTTGCGGGGCAGGTTTTATTTTCGTTTCGAGAAAAGTGTACTGAAAGGAGAGGAGCATGCCATGAAGAAACGATGGATGCAGATCGTTCTTAGCTTTTTGGCCGTCGGGCTGATTTTTGGTACGGGTGCAAGCCAGGCGTTGGCCAACACGTCTCCAGATGAGCCAATCCAAGACAATGAAACGATGGATTCCGGGCAGACAGGCGACGAAGCAGGTGGTGACGGGACAGGTTCCGTCAATCATGGTACATCCGGCGAGGAAACAGACGGGATGGAAACACCCGGGACGGAAACACCCGAGGCGGATGTGCCCGCAGCGCAAACGCCTGAAGAGGATGATGGGCAGAAGCCCAAGCTTTTACCGGGGGATTTCCTCTACTTTTTCAAAGTGATGTTCGAGCGGATCAAATTGGCGCTGACTTTCGATGAGGTGGAAAAAGCCAAACTGCTGGTGCAGTATGCCAATGAGCGGATTGCTGAAGCCCGGGCCTTGCTTGCGGAAGGGGATGAAGAGCGGGCGCTGCAGGTGTTGCAGAAGGCCATTGAGAATCAGAATCAGGCGTTGGAATCCGTCGGTGAAGCGGAAACCCAAGCTGCAGACGGGACCAAGCCAGCGGCCAATCAGGGTGAAGTAGCTTCAAGTCAGCCGGATACCAGTGAACCGGCGGATGAGCCGGCAGATGAACAGACGGATCCGGAACAGGATGAAATCCAAAAGATCAAGATGCGGATTTCCAACAACATTGCCGCTTTGTTGAAAGTGGTTGAAAAAGTGGAAAATCCGAAGGCGCAAGCGGCGATCCTCAAAAATATCGAAAAGAGCTTTTTGAAATTGGAAAAAAAGCTGGTGAAGGTGGAGAACAAGCTGCGGCGGCAGGAACCTGGCGGTACGGAAGGAAAGGATGAAGAAGCTGGCGACACGGAAGGCGAGGATGACAATCCAGGAGAGCAAACCCTCAAAACGCCAAAGACCGATGCATCCCCGGACTCCGGTTCAGATCCGAAAGCCGAGGGGGACGAACGAACCGGAGACGAGAAAGGGCATGTGAAGCAGGAACAGTCCGCGACACCGGCGCAGGACACGAAAAACGTGAATGCAAAAAAGGATGAAAAAGCCAAGCAAGGAACACCGTCCCAGAGTGAAAAACGGTTGCCGCAGCAGGCGAAAAGAAAAGATCAAGGAAAGACCAACCATGACCACAGCCCAGCAAAGCCGGATCATCCATCTGCCGAGACAGAAGCGGAGAAAGGGTCAGCGGTGGATGAGGCATTGCCAGCTGATGAGGCTTCGAATAAGGAAAAAGGAAAAGGACATGGGAAAAGTCAAGAAAACGGAAAACGGCATGAAGAACACGGCCAAAAAAATAAAAGTTAGTGCAGCAAATTAGTGTCGAGATAAATTTCGTTATATCCTGCATGCGGACGCGAATTACAATGGTGGACTCGTTCTCGGCAATTTTTCGGGCAGTTTGAGCAAGGTTTCCCTGTCGATGGCAGCTATGGTATAATAAACACAAGCAAAACAAAAAATGAAAATGACCGCAGGTGCTGCTACACCTACGGTCGATGTACAATAGCCGCTTGAAGAGCGGTAGGCTTTATGGGACACGGAATAGACCGCATCCCCTTCCACAAGGGCGGTCTATTTCCGTTTCGTGGACATGATCAGCACGACGAGTGTCGCAAATGCGATCATCAACGACAGTGCTTGATATGTGTCCATAGGCATCTTTTGAAGGAGTTGGAACCGGGGCCGCTGCATGATGTCGTCGTAAGTAAGCACTGCCGGCCGAACCTTGACGCGCACATCTGCAAATCTTGGTATTGACATGCGCGGTAGAAGGGAATATAGTATAAATCATAGTATAATGATATGATTTATTTAAATTAAATCATGAATCTGCCACATCTGCGGCTTTGGTTGACCAGACCACTGGAAACGGAAGCGATCCTCCTGTGCCGGTGGTCTGGTCTTTTTTTGGAGTTATTGATCCCGGAACACGGGCCGGCATGGAGAGGACCTGTGCATCGAAGCGGCATGAGCAACTACATGAAACTACATGAAAGGAAGGCGGGCCAATGTCCAGACGCCTTCGTTTCATTCCGAGACACCGGTTGGCGATTCTTGTATCGGTTGTCCTTGTGTTGTTGGCCGCTTGCGGCACCGTCAACGACGGGGCGGCTCCGGCAGGTTCCTCCGCACAGAACGCGCAGCCGCAGGAACCCATCGTCATCGGCGTCACGCCCGTTGACAGGAGACAATGCGGAGTACGGCAAGCAGTGGCGCAAAGGCATGGATCTCGCCCTCGAGGAAATCAACGGCGCGGGCGGGGTGAAGGGACGGTCCCTGCAGTATGTTTTCGAGGACACCCAAAGCGATCCCAAGCAAACTTCGGCCGTGGCCCAGAAATTTGCGGCCGACTCCAGGATTGTGGCCGTCATCGGCAATTTCAGTTCTCCGGCGTCGATGGCGGCGTCCCCCATCTATCAGCGGGAGGGGCTGGTTCAGCTGGGCATCACCAATTCGCATCCGGATTTCACCAAAACAGGCGAATACATCTGGAGCAATTCGTCCAACCAGAAGGATGACGCCCCTTACCTTGCCACGTTGGGCAGGAACTGAAAAAACGGCGGTTGGCGGTGCTGTACCTGAATACGGACTTGGGAAAAACGACCACCGAACTGTTTGTCGGCAAGGCCAAGGAACTGGGAGCGGAAGTGGTGGTCCAGGAACCTTATCTCCCCACCGAAAAAGACTTTCGGCCGATATTGAGCAAGGCGCGGGATGCCAATCCGGATGCCCTGATCCTGATTTCGTACTACAATGACGGGGCGCTGATCACCCAGCAGCGGAAAGCCGTCAGCTTGGATACCGCTGTGGTGGACATAGGTTCTGTCTATTCGCCGCAGTTCATCAAATTAGGTGGCGAGGCGGTGGAGGGCGTATACACCGCCACTCGGTTTTAGGTTGCTGATGGAAAGGGTAGCGGTGCGGCCTTTTGCCCAGGCCGGCAGCACCATCCTGCTGCTCACCACAATTGCGGTGGGGCTGATTTTGGACAATGCCGCGCAGCTCATTTGGGGGCCCCAGACCCAGGCCCTTCCCAATCCCCTGCCGCTGTGGCACATCCGGTTGGGGGACGGAACCGTCACGGTTTTGGACCTTTTCATTCTGGCGACAGGGGTCGGCACGGCTTTGCTGCTGCATCCTCGCGTCCCTTGCCGAAGCAGCCCTGAGGGAAGCCGCGGGGAGAAGGGCGGAGTTCCCCTTCCAGGAAAGCGTGCCTGGTCTTCAACGATGAAACTGGGATTTGAAACTTGGATTTTTCAGATGAAGGAGGTCATTGTGGATGGCGATTACCCATGTTGATCATGTACTCATTGTCGTTCAGGATTTGGATGAGGCGGCGGAACAGTACCGCAAATTAGGTTTTCATGTCACTGAAGGAGGTGCCCATCCGGGAAGGGGAACCGCCAACCGGCTGGTCGTGCTGGAAAACGCGTATTTGGAGCTGATTGCCGTGCAAGACCGGGCGGCGGCATGGCAAGAACTGGTCAGGCATCTGGAACAGCATGGACCCGGCCTCTTCACGTTCGCTTTTGCCACCGACGATCTGGATGCGGACGTGGCGCAATTGAAGTCCCGCGCCGCATCCGGAGTCACGACGCTCCAAGCCGAAGAGCCGCAAGAGGGGTCGCTGGTGGACGCGCACGGCAATATCAGGGGCTGGCGAAGCAGCCATGTTTCCGGCGGGAGAGCAAACCCCTTCCTGATCCAGCATGACAGCACCGGAGAAGAAAAGCGGCGCCGGCTGTTCGGCGGCCAAGAGCCAAAGCCGCATCCTCTGGGTTACAAAGATATCAGGCACCTTGAGGTGGTATTCGCTTCGCTTGCGGAAGGCGAAACCTATTTCCGCGACGGCTATGGGCTCGCCCGCGACGGTGAGCAGTCTGTCTGCCCCAGCCGCCAGGGTGACCGGATATTCTTCCCGCTTCAACATGGCCAACTGGAGGTTATTGCTCCCAATTCCCCGGACAGCCCGCTGAACGAGTTTGTAGCGCAGAAGGGATACGGGCTGCGGGGAGTGGTGCTCACCGTCCCGGATGTGGAAGCGGCGGTCTCTTATTTGACGGATCAGGGAATACGGTTCACCCGTTCTCCCGTTTCCGGCGCCGTGCAGATTGATCCGGCCGATGCTGCCGGCGCAAGACTGGTGTTGACAAAAGGGTAATCGATGGTTTCATCGAAACAGAAACCGCCATCGATCGTTGCCGTATCCATTGTCGAATCCATGATTGTCATGAAAAAAAACACATCGGCCCTTCGAGCCACCTGGCCTCCATGGTCAGGTGGCCGATTTTTTTCAGACGCCTGGCAGCAAAAGGAAGCATCCTTGCCTGGCCCTTTTTCTAGCCAGCTGGGTCGGCCGTCGCGTTTGGTCAATGCCGTCACAGCCTTTATCTTTAAATCAAATCATCAAATCGTTGATGAGGCGAAATGGCCAACGGGTGTTTTCCGCAAAAAAAGCCTGCAGATCTCTCCGCGAGAGAGTTGTCTGCAGGCTGAGGGGTGGCATGAAGCCACCCCATTTCACGCGGTTCGGCCGATGATGCAAATGGTGTTACTGGCCAAGAACCGATTTTGCAATCTCTGGCACGATGACAGTGTCCCAGTCCGGTTCTTTCTTCGTTACTCCCACCTGTACGAAAAATTTTCCTTGTTCAATGGAATTGTTGACGAATTCTTCGTCGTCGGGCGACTTGAGAAGATAGGTGCGACGGCTCATGGTCAATTCCGCGATTTCCTGGCTGACTTGGTTTGCTTCCGCAAAAATTTGCACCGCATCGGCAGGGTGGTCTTGGACCCAAGTGAGCGCTTGCTGGTAGGCTTGAATGAATTGCGCGATGACTTCCGGATAAGCCTCGACGAACTCGGCGTTGCCCATCAAGACAACGTAATTGGGATGATATTTCTCGCCGTCTACCAATGGCACGGCCTCTTTGGTGATTTCAGCGCTGGCATAGAAGGGGTCCCATGTCACCCAAGCGTCGATGGAGCCGCTGAGTAACGCGGAGCGGCCGACATCGTTTTCGATTTTCACCCAATTGACCTCAGAGTCTTTGATGTTGGCGCTTTGGAGCACTTTTTGAGGAAAAAAGTAGGCATTGCCGGAAGGGGTGCCGATCTTCTTTCCTTTTAAATCATTGATGCTTTTTGTTTTCGAGTCGGGCCGTACCAAGATGGCATGGGTTTTGGGGCTGCGTTCGGTTAGCGCCAAAATGCGTATGGGCTGATCCGTAGCCACGGCGGTCACCGGCGTTCCCCCGATCGCCAAATCGATGGCGCCGCTGGACAGCGCTTCGGTAATGGGTGCGAGCGACAGAAATCTTTTGAATTCGATATTGGGGACTTGATCGCCAAACGTTTTCTCGAACAGCTTTTGATCTTTCAAGACGTAAATGGGAACGTAAGGCGGTTGGAAACCGATCCGAATCGTCTTCGGAAGCTTCTTGGATTCCGGCGTCTTGGATTCTGACGTCTTGGATTCCGGTGCCGATGAAACGGCCGTATCTTGTGAAGAACTGCCGCTGCCGCATGCCGTCAGCAATCCTGCCAGGACAAACATACCTATTGCAAAGATGAGCAGCCGGATCAACGAAGTGCTTGGATGCGGTTTTTTCTTCATACATTTAAGCCTCCTTTGTCTGTAAGCGTGGCATAACCTCGCGTGCGAGCAGTTCAATGGCTTGCAACGATGCGCCGTGATCGCTGCCTGCTGCATGCACTTGGCAAATGATCTCGTCGAAACCGAACTCGTCTTGCCATTCCAGCAATTGTTCGATTACGTTTTCCGGCGAGCCGATGATCATGTTCATTTGCTTCATCAGTTCCCTGTATTCGCGCGTGCCGGTTCGGCCGTCCCAGTTGACGCCGCATTCGTATTGCGCGTACCGGGCGAAGGTCTGCCGGGTTCGTTTTTCTGCCTCTTGCGTGGTTTCCGCAACAAAGACAAAGCGCAATTGAGCCACCCGGCCAGGCCCGTTGCGGGAGGCTTCGCGATAGCGTTGGATCCATTCGAGATGGCGTTCAGGATTGCCTACCCGCGGGATGAGCAAACCGAAGCCATGATGGCCCGCCAGCTCAGCCGTTGAGTCGCTGGCCGCCAACCAGATGAGGTCAGTGGCATGCTGGATCGGGGAAGGAGAGATCTCGACCTCTGTGAACTCGTAATAATCCCCGCTGAAATGAACCACGCCTTCATCAAACGCTTGTCTCAGGATTTCCACCGTTTCCAGCGTGCGCCTGGACTTCTCTTCCATGGAGATTCTGAATTTGGCGAATTCGGCTGCTTTCGTTCTGGTGCCGGAGCCGACGCCCAGTCTCAACCGGCCGCCCGACAGGACGTCCAGCAGCGCCGCGTCTTCGGCCAGTCGCAACGGCTGATAGAAAGGCGCTTCGACCACAGCCGTGCCAAGGCCGATGTGTTGGGTCAGTCCGCTGAGCCGGGCTAAGCTGAGCAATGGTGCCGGTTGACGGCCGTACACCTTGAAATGATGCTCTGCCAGATAAATGGCATCAAACCCAAGCCGATCCGCCAAAATCGCCTGGGTTTCAATTTCCTGGTACAGATCATTCACGGATGTGTCAGGGGTTATATCGCAGTTGTAAAACAGCGAGAATCGCATGTTGTTCCATCCTCCATTCGCGGAAATAAACATTGAATTTTTTTACAGAAACGGGTTCTACCGGCCCGCGGGCCTCCCTATCTGCCGTCGGAAGGCGGGTTTGACACGGCCTCCTTGCCGTCGGAGATGTGCACCAGGGTGCCGCTGATCTGCTGCGGCTTGGCCAGCAGATTCAAGATAGGGCAGGTGCGTTCGACGGCCGCGTGCAACTCCCGTAACGCCGCGTCGTCGGCGGGCGATGCGATCCGGACGGTGTAATGGATGTTGTGCGGATAAACGGGAACATGTTCATAACCGGGATGGTTCGCCCGCGGGTCAAGCTGGCCGGTCACTTCAACTTCCAAGCTGTCCAGCGGTATGCCGCGGTCGGATGCCTGGATGAGAAAGATGTGGGTCAGGCAGCTTCCCAGAACCCCAAGTTGAATCTCTGGAGACGAAGGGCCGAGGTTGTATCCGGCAAAATCAGTGTCACTGTCGCTGATGATTTGGAAATCGCGAATGCGGATTCGCCGGACACCGCACCTTCCTTCCGCCTTGACGTGGGCGCTGATGGTGAAAGGTTCCGCGCCATTGGCGATGATTTTTTCCCGTCGTGCTTGCAAGGCTTGCTTTTTCTCGGACAGATACTCTTGTAATCCGCTCATGTTGCATCCGTACCTCCTTTTATGATTCATAGAATTATAATTCGCATAATTATAAAAAAAACGCCGGAAGTCCTTGAGGACCTCCGGCGTTCCGGTCGGAATCCTTGCTTTCGTAAGTTAAAAACAATATATCTTTATTCCCTAGTATTTTCAAGTATTATAATTGGATTATTAGGATATTGCGCAAATGGCGGCGTTCCGGAAGGAAACATGGACCGTTTTAAGGGTTGCCGCTTCCCAACGGCGCGAGATTGATGTATAATAAAACTGCTACCTTACATAACAAGGTAGCAAATTCTTGACCCATCTATCTTGCAATGCAATATACTGGGGAAGAAGGGGATTGCGTGGTGAACGAACGTGGCGTCGAAAAGCAAAAGCCAGTTGTTGAAGGGTGTGTTGGAAGGGTGCATTTTGGCGGTGATGCGGCAGGAAGAAATATACGGGTATGAATTGAGCGTCCGGTTGTCCGAATATGGGCTGACCTTTGTTAGCGAAGGCAGTATTTATCCGGTGCTTTTGCGGTTGCAAAAAGAAAATTTGATCGTCGGAAAGCTGAAAGAATCGCCCAGCGGCCCGCCGAGGAAGTATTACCGTTTGACGGAAGAAGGACATCAAGCGCTGGACGTGTTTCGCCGTGAGTGGATGGAGTTGAAGGCGGCCGTCGATCGCATTTTGCAGCAAGGAGAGGATGGACGATGAACCAAGGAACCCGCCGCATGACAGTGGAAGAAATGGTGGAACTGAACAATGAACGGCGCCTGCAGTTGAACGAGGAAAACCGCAAGTACTATGAAGAGATGCTGGTGTACTTGCGGATGAGTCCCGTCGAACAGCGGAAAGTGGAGGAGCTTTTGCTGGAGATGCTGGATCATTTGTTGATCGCCCAGCGGGAGGGGCGCACGGCACAAGATGTGTTTGGCGACGACCCGGAAAGTTACTGCAAAGAAGTAATCCAGACGTTGGACAGGCAACCGCTCTTTCATTTTCCCCGTTTTGCGTTTATTTTCAGCACCGTGCTGTATGTAGGCTTTCTCTTGGACGCTTTGTTTCGTTTGATAGTGTATCCGTTGTTGAACCGTTTTTACGGCGTGCCTGTTCCGGAAGGATTTAAGGCGGATTGGTTCGTCATTGCCGCCTTGGGGCCGTTGTTGATTGAAGGCATGATGTTTTTCATGCGGAAAACCACGTTCAAAGGGATCGGGGCGAAAGTTGGGTGGATATTGCTGTTGCAGGTGATCAGCGTGGGCGGTTTCCTGCTTTGGCACTTGATCCTCAAAGATGCGGTGCCCATGCTTCCCATTCCGGCTTGGATGAGTTTGGGGATTGGGGCGGCCCTTTGGTTGGTTCACCGCCTGGTGTTCAACGGCGTGTTTAAACATGTCGAGATATTTTAGCGGTGGCGCACGGAAGCTTGTCCTTTGTGACGTTTGCGCGATACAAAAGAGGTTGCGGTAAAAAGTCCTTGAACGACGGAAATCCTTGAACGTCTGTTCAAGGATTCAGCCTGTAGACAAAGCTCCAAGATGGAGCAGGTCTACAGGCTTTTTTTGTCGAATTTTAACAGGAGAAATCCATCGAGGTGAGGTTTATGCTGAGAAAAAATCACCATGAAGGACGTTATCAAGTTTCCTTCTTCTCATTAGATCAATTAGTCCCCAAAGACCACTTGCTTCGGAAAATCGACCAAGCCATTGACTTTAGCTTCATCTACGACCTTGTTCAAGATAAATACAGCAAAGATACAGGACGACCCAGCATTGACCCAGTCGTCTTAATCAAAATCGTCTTGATCCAGTACCTCTTTGGCATTCGTTCCATGCGCCAAACCATCAAAGAAATCGAGACCAACGTCGCCTATCGTTGGTTTATCGGCTATGACTTCACCCAGCCCATCCCTCATTTTTCGACCTTCGGGAAAAACTATGTTCGCCGATTCCGCGGCACCAATTTGTTTGAAACCATCTTCCAACGCATCCTGGAAGAAGCCGTTCATCATGGATTTGTAGACCCAGAAGTGTTATTTATCGACTCCACCCATGTCAAGGCCAGTGCAAATAAACATAAGTACACCAAAACCTTCATCCAGGAAGAAAGCAAAAAGTACCAGGAACAACTGGAGGAAGAAATCAACCAGGACCGGATGGCACACGGGAAAAAACCCTTGCCAAAAAAGTATCAGTCCGCGGTCAAGGAGGTGAAAATCAGCACCACCGACCCTGAAAGCGGGCTCTTTGTCAAAAGCGAAAAAGAAAGGGTTTTTGCCTATTCGTTTCATACGGCGTGTGACCGGCACGGCTTTGTGTTGGGAGCGCTGGTGACACCGGCACATGTGCATGACAGCCAGGTGTTTGATGAGGTATTCACCAAAGTCACTCAGAGATTCGGTCCTCCAAGGGCGATCGCTGTGGATGCCGGGTATAAAACCCCGTATATCGCTAAATTGTGTCTCGATGCTAACATTCGTCCGGTGATGCCTTACACCAGACCCCATACGAAAGACGGTTTTTTGCGCAAACATGAGTATGTCTATGATGAATACTACGACTGTTACATTTGTCCGCAAAACGAAGTGCTGGAGTATGAAACCACCACACGGGAAGGGTACCGGATGTATCGGTCCAACCCCGACAAGTGCAAGCACTGTCCGTTGCTTTCCCGGTGTACCCAGAGCAAGGATTTTACCAAACGCATCAGCCGGCATATTTGGGCGAAGTATGTGGAAGAAGCGGATCACTTAAGGCATACAGAAGAAAACAAACGACTGTATGCGATGCGGAAGGAAACGATCGAACGGGTATTTGCAGACGCAAAGGAGAAGCATGGCATGCGATGGACAACCTTACGTGGCTTAGAGAAGGTGTCCATGCAGGCGATGCTTACTTTTGCTGCCATGAATCTGAAAAAATTGGCCACCTGGCTATGGAGGTCAGGTGGCACAAAGGGTCAATGTTTATTTTTTCACTTCAAATTGAACAGATTTCCCCTTTCTGGTGGATGGAGCAATGGTGTTTGTCATCAATCTGAATCCTTGAACGTCTGTTCAAGGATTTTCGCATGTTTGCTGTTGAACCCTTACGCCCACCCTGTCCGGATGGGCGTAACGATCATGAGAGAACGGCTGACGCAGCGTGTATTTTAACAAGATCCGCGATCGCGTCTGCGGACACGCACGAAGACGAGGACATTACCCCGCACACGGACGAGACGGAATCCGTTTCTCAGCAAACAGCGGGATGCTGGCCCAACACGCTCTCCGACGACCAAGAAGCGCTGGCAAGGCCGGGCGCTGCCAATCACGCGAACGGCCGTGATTCTTCTCCGCCCCTGCCTTCTCTCGAAACGAATGACGACGACATCGAATCGTCTTCGTCGATCACGTTGAGACATTCACATCACCTCTTTCGATGGTTTGCTGCAGTATATGAATTTCTTCTTAATGCTGGCAGGGCAGTTTGGCAGGGCGATGCATTCATGTTTGCCAAACCAAAAATAAAAAAGCCGCAGGAAGCTTCCTGCCGGCTTGCGTATCTTTGCTGATGGATGCGGTCAGCTATTCGCGAGCGCGCTGCAACCGCTGCATATATAAAAAGACGGGGAATGGAATGAGGATCCAACCGAGGCTTTTGATCAAACTGTTGATCGCGGACTGCCGGATGCGGGCTTGTTCGGCGGCGATCATCTCCTCATACTCTTTTTTCAATTCTTCTTCGCTGAGCTGGGCCGGTTTCCCTGTTGTATCCTTGCTTTCCGCTTCATGTTGCCGCATCTGTTTATAATCCTGGAAGCTTTGGTAGTAAGCTGGGGGAGACACCAGATCGGCCATGGCCATAAAGGCTCCCACCCCGCCCCCCACGGTCATCATCAGCGTGGCAAACATGACTGCGTAGATGAAGATGGTACGGATGAACGGCATCCATTCACACCCTTTCGTGAAATCCACAAGCGTATCTTTAATAAACCACATTCTCTGGCGAAAGGCCATGGTTTTTGGCCTGCCGCATCGTGAATGAATGGAACCAAGTCGGTCCGTGTCAACCCATATAAAAATCTTACCGAAGACGGAATAGATCACTCATTTGAAAATCTAACCCAACATTCACCTCAAAGAGGTATACTTGGGTGGCTTGCCCTTACTGACCATGACCTTCCTCTTC